>JBGQKM010000069.1:0-21274 GCA_041499515.1 Planctomycetia bacterium
AGCGAGCTTGACCTGGTGGGCCAGTACGGGCCAGCCTCGCGCGAAGTGGCCGAGGCGATGGCCGCGCACTGCCGGCAGCAGAGCGGCGCCGATTTTGCGCTGGCCGTCGGCCCGTTTCCGCCCGAGGCGCAACAGAATCCAGAAACCCCGTTTCATTTCAGCCTGGCCACGCCCGAGAAAGTGACCGTCAAAGCCTCGTCGCTCTTGGGCCATCCGTCGATCTGGACGCCGAGGGCCGCCAAGGGGGCGCTGAACCTGCTGCGACTGACGCTGCTGGGCCAAGTGTAGAATGGAGTAGGCCCGGACTTGGAAAACGCAATGAACCGGAAAGAACATTGGGAGACCATCTACGCAACGAAGCTCGTCACAGACGTGAGCTGGTTCGAGGCCGACCCGCGGGTTTCGCTCGAACTGATCGAGCTCGCCTCGCCATCCCACGGCCGGGTCATCGACGTGGGGGGCGGAGCCTCGCTGCTGGTCGATCACTTGCTGGACCGCGGGTTCAAGAAGGTCGCCGTGCTGGACATTTCCGCCGGCGCTCTGGAGCGCGTCCAGTCTGGTCTCGGCGCGCGGGCAAGTCAGGTGGAATGGATCGTAGCCGACGTCACGACGGTCCAGGACCTCGGTTCGTTCGACGTGTGGCACGATCGGGCCGTGTTCCACTTTCTTACCGAACCGCAAGACCGCCGGAATTACGTCGAGTTGGCCACTCGAACCGTGCCCCTCGGCGGCCACCTGGTGATCGGCACGTTCGCCGTCGACGGCCCCTCGAAGTGCAGTGGGCTGGACGTGTGTCAGTACGACGCCCAGCGCATGACCGGCGCCTTGGGACCCGCGTTCAAACTGATCCAAGAAACAACGCACACGCACATCACGCCCGCCGGCAAGCCGCAGAAATTCTTCTTCGCTCTTTTTCAACGCGTATAGCGCAGCCGCCCGCTTGCCGTCATCGGTCCGCACTAACCTCCCGCCGATGAGATCTGCTGGCCACGGCGAACGTGCCTTGCTACGATACACCTCGCGCTGGCCGACGAACCAATCGCTACGTTTTCCGCGAAGCACTGCTGGCGTTTTCCTAAAGCTCGCGCCACCGAAAGCCCCTCTCCCTGCCAATGGAACTGCAATGAATCTTACGCTCTCTGATATCGAGGACGCGCAGCGGCGGATTGCCTCGGGCGTCTATCTCTCGCCGTGTCCCGAGTCGATTCCTCTGGGCGAGATTTGCAACGGGCCGGTGTATTGCAAACTCGACTACTTGCAGCGCACCGGCAGCTTCAAGGAACGCGGGGCGCGCAACGCGCTGTTGCTGTTGAACGACGCGCAGCGCCGGCGGGGTGTGATCGGGGCCTCGGCCGGCAATCATGCCCTGGGGCTGGCCTATCATGGCAAACTGTTGGACGTGCGCGTGACGGTCGTCATGCCTCAGTATGCCCCGCTCATCAAGCGAACCACTTGCCGCAAGCTGGGGGCCGAAGTCATCCTGCACGGCGAAACCTTCGCCGAAGCCTTTGACCACGCGCAAGCGCTGGCCCGCGATCAGGGCCTGACCTATATCCACGGATTCGACGACCCGGCGATCATTGCGGGGCAGGGGACCGTCGGGCTGGAAATCCTCTTGCAAGTCCCCGATGTCGAGGCCATCGTCGTGCCGATCGGCGGCGGAGGGCTGGCCGCCGGCGTGGCCCTGGCCGTCAAGAGCACCCGGCCCGAGGTGCGCATCATCGGCGTCGAGCCCGAACGGGCCGCCGGCTTCACCGCGGCGCTGGCCGCCGGCCATCCGGTCCGTGTGCCGCTGCGGCCGACGGTCGCCGATGGTCTGGCGGTCGGCAAGGTCGGCCAACTGGCTTTCGAGATCGCCGGGCCGCGCGTCGATCGAGTCGTGACCGTCAGCGAGGAAGAACTGTCGCTGGCCATGTTGCGGCTGGTCGAATTGGAAAAGAGCGTCGTCGAAGGGGCCGGCGCGGCTCCGCTGGCCGCCATGATGTCCGGCAAACTGCCCGAGCTCTCTCGCTTGAAAACCGTGATGATTCTCTCCGGCGGCAACGTCGATCCCTTGATCCTCACGCGCGTGATCGAAAAAGGGCTGGTGGCCGACGGCCGGCTGTGCCGCTTCACGGCCGTAATCAGCGATCGGCCCGGCGGCCTGGCCCGGCTGGCCGAGCGGATCGCCGAATCCGGCGCCAGCATTCAAGAGATTGCCCACGATCGCGCCTTCTCGGGCGCCGATATCACCGCCGCCAACGTCTTGTGCACCGTCGAAACGGCCGACCGCCAACACGTCGAAGCACTTCACGATTCACTGACCCAAGCCGGCATTCAAGTGCTGCCGCTCCGCTCGTCCGCGGAGAAACCTAAACCGAGCCCCGACATTTGACATGACAACCACGATCGACGCGGCCCAAGTTCTCGAAAAAACAGCCCGCACGTCCGCGTGCCCGTGTATATTGATCCGGCGTTCGCGGGACATCCGATTTGTTTTCGGGAGGTTGCAGGCCGTGGTTGACGCGTCTTCCTTGATGCCCTCAGGCGACGGAATGGCCATCCGCGCCGTCGGTCTGACCAAGTTTTACGGTACGACCGCGGCACCGGTGTATGCCTTGCACGGCGTGAGTCTGGAAGTCCGGCGCGGTGAGCGTGTGGCGCTGCTCGGCAAATCGGGGTCTGGAAAGTCAACGCTCCTGAATCTGCTCGGCGGCCTCGACCGCCCCACGACGGGAGACCTTCGGGTCGCTGGACAAGACCTGAGCCGGCTATCGGGCCGCGAGTTGGCCCACTTCCGCTCGGCATCGGTCGGCATGATCTTTCAGTCGTTCAACCTGATCCCCTCGCGAAGCGCTCTGGAAAACGTCGAGCTGCCGATGGTCTTTGCCGGCCAGCCACCGAGCCAGCGCCGCGCTCATGCCCGGCGGGCGCTCGAAGCGGTCGGATTGGGGCCGCGGCTACATCACCGGCCCGCGCAGCTAAGTGGCGGCGAGAGCCAGCGTGTCGCCATCGCCCGCGCGCTGGTCAACCATCCGGACATCCTGCTGGCCGACGAGCCCACCGGCAACCTCGACAGCGTCACGGCCGGCGAAGTGATTGCCTTGATCCGCGACCATGTCCGCAACTACCAGACCACGCTGATCCTGGTGACGCATGACGAGGAACTGGCCGGGGCATGCACCGATCGCGTGTTGCGGCTGAAGGACGGAGAGTTGCTGCTGTAGAGCTATGGGAACTGGAGGAGGATGCGATGCGCGTGACCGACATCTTGGGTCTGCCGTTGGCTGCGCTGTGGCAGCAAAAGTCGCGGACCCTCATGACCACCTTGGGCGTCGTGTTCGGAAGTTTCGTGCTGGCTGCCAGCCTCTCGATAGGGCAGGGCATTCAAGACACGATCGAACGGGAGTCACGTCGCGGCGACTTCTTGAGAAAAATCGCCGTCTCCCCGCGATGGCGCGTCGCAGCATCGGATCTCTCCCCGGAAGAATTGCAGGTTTCCGGCGAAATGACCGACGCTAAACGAGAGCGGATTCGCCAGGCCATTATCCACCACAAAGAGCGTTTCGGCTCGTCCAAGCAGCACGTGGCCCTGACGCAAGAGAAGCTCCGCGAATTGGCCTCGCTGGAGCACGTCGAGAACGTGGTGCCCGTGGTTTGGAAATCTGGCTATGCCATCTACGATCAACAGTCCCAATACACGGCCATGGGCTCCGCCCGGCCGGAGGACGCCGCGTGTCGTCAGCGGTTGCTTGCCGGCCGATTTTTTGATTCTCCCCAGGAGTCGACGGCGGTGGTGAGCGAACTGCTCTTGTATCGCTGGGGCCTGACCGACGACGCGAGCGTCCAGAAGGTTCTGGGTAAAAAACTCCGAGTGGAACTCCGCTCCCAATGGCAAAAATCGGGCTTCATCCTGCTTTTGAACAAGCCCAACGGCCAGGAAACGACTCTCGAAGAAACGGCCGCGGTCGAACGGGTCAAGGGACAGCTTCCCACATCGCTCGAAAAGTTCGATCTGACGCCAATCCAGCTTGAGGTTCTGCGGAAGAACCTGCCGACCGAACCGCCCAGCACGGCAGCCGACAGCCTGGTCGCCGAGGAGTTCACCATCGTCGGCGTGGTACGCGAGCCAACAGACGATGAGCGGAGTCAACGGCACGATATGCTTTGGGTGGAGACCGACGTCATCCTGCCTTTCCAGACCGCTTTGAACTTTTCCTTCCGCTTGCCCGGCGAGGGCGAGCAAGGTGTCAACCAGGCCGTCGTGATCGTGGATCGAGAACAGCATGTCAAGGAAGTGCTTCAGCGCGTCAAGGACTCGGGGCTCGAAGGCTACGCTTTCCTGGAGTTCATCGACCAGCAACGGCTGATGTATTTGTTGATCTTCGCCGGGATGACGTGCGTGGCAACCGTGGCCCTGCTGGTCGCGGCGCTGGGTATCGCCAACACGATGCTGATGAGCGTGCTCGAACGCACTCGCGAGATCGGCATCATGAAGGCCGTCGGCGCCAGCAACGCCCAGCTTCTGTTCATCTTCCTTGTCGAGGGGGCGGTCATCGGCCTCGTTGGCGGCGGACTGGGCCTGCTGCTCGCCTGGGCATCTTCCTACCCCGGTGACGCCTGGGTACGCTCAATGGTAACGCGCGACCTCAAGATCGAGTTGAAGGAAGCTCTCTTCGTGTTCCCCTTCTGGTTGACACTCACGGTCCTGCTATTCGCGGTGCTCGTAACGACACTGGCCGCACTCTATCCGGCACGGCGGGCCGCAAGCGTTGACCCCGTTGCGGCGCTACGGCACGAATAGTGCCTGGGAGTTTCCACGATGACCGCCACGCTCGCGCCGGCCGAAATCCTCGAAAACACCGCTCGGCACGTCCGCGCGCTGCTGGCCTCCGATAGCTCGGGGCACGACTGGTGGCACATCCGGCGGGTCTGGGACAATGCCCTGCGCATCGGCCAGCAGGAAGGGGCCGATTTGTTCGTCGTGCAATTGGCGGCCCTGCTGCACGACATCGCCGACTGGAAATTTCACGACGGCGACGACGCGCTGGGTCCGCGACTGGCGCACCAGTGGCTCTCGGGCCTGGGCGTGCAGCCGGCCACGATTGACCACGTGTGCGAAATCATCGGCCACCTCTCGTTCAAGGGCTCTGGCGTCGCCACGCCCATGCACACGCTGGAAGGCCGGGTCGTGCAAGACGCCGATCGACTCGACGCCATCGGCGCCATCGGCATCGCCCGGGCGTTTGCCTATGGCGGACACGCCGGCCGGGCGATGTACGATCCGGACGTCCGGCCCGAGCAGCATGCGTCGTTCGAGGCCTACAAGAAAAACAACGGGCCGACGATCAATCACTTCCACGAAAAGCTGCTGTTGTTGAAAGACCGCATGAACACGCCGGCCGCCCGGCGGCTGGCCCAAGGCCGGCACGAATTCATGGAAGCGTTTTTGGCGCAATTCCATGCCGAGTGGAACGGCCAGCGCTAAAGCCGGCAAGTTGACCTGGAGCGCCGCACGGGGGCCTGACATAATGGGCCCCTTCTCCGGCACGATTCTCTCCAACCACGACGCACCCCACCGCATGGATTCGATTCGCGGCATCATTTTCGATTGCGACGGCACGCTGGCCGACACGATGCCTCTGCACTACGAGGCCTGGATGACGGTTTTGAACCGCTATCGGCTGGCGATGAGCGAAGACCGCTTTTATGCGCTGGGCGGCTGGCCGACGCGACGGGTGGCCGAATTGCTGATTTCTGAATCGGGCCGGGCAATTGACGTGGAACGAATCTCGCGCGAAAAAGAAACGCTGTTTGAAGAGATGTTGCCCCAGGTGCGGCCAATCGAACTGGTCGTCGAAGTCGTGCGCCGACACCAGGGCCGATTGCCGATGGCGGTCGCCACCGGCGCGGTGCGTCCGATTTGCGAACAGATCCTGCGCCAAATCGGACTGCCCGACGAGTTCGATACGATCGTCAGCTCCGAAGACATCGAGCATCACAAGCCTGCACCCGATGCGTTTCTCGAGGCCGCCCGCCGCCTGGGCGTCGAGCCCCGCTATTGCCAGGTTTACGAGGACACCGATCCGGGCATCGAGGCGGCGCGACGCGCCGGCATGGAATCGGTCGACGTTCGCACGTTCTATACGCCACGCCGCGTGACCTAGCACAGCGGACAAAACCGCCGGGGACTGTCCCGATTTTGCGGAGTCCTCGGAGCAAAATGGGACTGTCCCCCTCTCCGAAAGGTTTTGTCCGCTGGCTTTTAGCATAGCGCGGTCGAGAGCCGGCGGCGAAAGTCGGTCAGCAGCGGGCTGTCCTCCGGCAGGAGATGGAAGACGTCAACCATCATGCGTCGCGCGGGCTCGACAAATTCCTTTTTGCCCGTTTGCACGATCGCCAGCGCCATGGCCAGCGCCTCTTCATATTGGGCCTGCGCGGCCAGGGCTTCGGCCAGGGCCAGCCGGGCGGACAGATCCTGGGGTTGGGCCACCACGGCCGCGCGCAGTGTCGCCAGGTCGCCGGCCGCGGGGGATTGACTCATCAGGTTCAACTGAGACTTGAGCTTTTCGGCCTCCGGCTCCAAATAACCGCGCTTGTCGAGCTGTTCGACGATCGCGCGGCACTCGTCCAAGCGTCCTTGTCGCAACAGTAGCGCGGCCAATCCGATTTTCGCCGCCGCCAAATCAATATCGAGCCGGCCGGCTTCGACATATTTCGCCTCGGCGGCTTGCGGATCGTTGGCTTCGAGCTGCCGCGCCTCGGCCACGAGCACTTCGGCCGGCGTCGGCAGCAGACGATCGATCCAGGCCCGAATCTGGGCCTCGGGCATCAGCCCACCGAAAAAATCGAGCAACTGCCCGTCGCGCATCGCGTAGACGGCCGGAATCGACTGCACGCCGAATCCGTCGGCGATGTGGGCCAATTTTTCGGTATCGGCTTTGACCAGCAAGAACTTGCCGTCGTATTCCTGGGCCAGCTTTTCCAGAATCGGCCCCAGCAGCCGGCAGGGCTGGCACCAGGGAGCCCAAAAATCGACAACCACCAGTACCTCGCGCGACCGTTCAACGGCCACCTGCTGAAAGGTCGCCTCGTCGGCTTCCACGATCCAGGGCGATGGTTCGTTCGACGTTGTCATCATGATGCTGGCCTCGTCCCGGCTACTTCGACAGAGTTTGAACAATTCCGGGCGCCTCGCGGGCAAAAATAATCGCCACGCCCATCAACGATTCGCCGGCGATCAAGCCCGACGACACTGGAATCGTATACACCTCGTCAATGGCCGGCTTGTGCCGCGCCACTTGCCAGGCGATCAGAGCGCCGACAAACATGGAGATCGAATTGAAGGCCGGCACCACGCCGGCAATGCCCAGGCCGGTGGCCGAGGGGATCCATTTGCGGTGCTGCTGGGGCGTGAATTCTTCGGCCAGCGTGATGACGATGCCCAGCGCGCCGCCCACCAGCGCCGCGGTGAGGGCACCGGCCGGCAGCGCGTCAAAACCCTTGGCCATCATCTCGGCCACGCCGGCCCACACCTTGGCCGCCGGCGCCGGCAATTGCTCGGTGCCCAATCGCGCCGGATCGGCGACCAACGCATAGGCCGGCACGCACATCAACGTGCCGGCCAGCACGCCGAACAGTTGCGAAATGGTCTGCTTGCGGGCGTTGCCCCCCAGCAGGTATCCGCTCTTCAAATCCGTAAGCAGATCGGCCGAGTGCAAGGCGGCACCCGAGGTGATCGAGGCGGTCATCAAATTGGTGGTCATGTTCGACGGTGCGACGTAGCCATACAAAAGCTGCGTGATTTTTCCCATCGCGCCGATCGGAGTTATGTCCGTTTCGCCCGTGGCCCGGGCGGCGACGATCGACAATACGAAGGTCAATAGCACCGCGATGATGCCCATCCACCAGCGGATGTCGAACAGCATCTCGCCCAAAACCACGCAGGCCGCGCCGGAAATCAGCGTGCCGACCACGAACCAACTGCCGGGCACTTCGACGCGTTCCAGGGGATCGTCTTTGACGCCGCCGGCGAACAACGAGGTCAGACCCCGAAAAGCCCGCAACACGGTCCGCCAACGCAGCGCAAACGAGAGCAGCCCGCTGGTGACCATCATCGCGGTGGCCGGCCAGAGGGTCCAATAGTTGATGCCCAGTTTGCCGTAGCCTTCGCTTGTGATTCCGCGCGCCAGGAGCTCGGGGCCGATCAGGCCGTAGTAAACCACCGCGCCCAACAGCAGCGAGACCCCCACGCGAATGCCCATGATCGCCCCGGCGCCGACCATGATCATCGAGCCCTCGAAGCCGAGGCTGGTCCGCTTCAACAGCGAACTGCCCCATTCGGTGCCTGGCAGCAAGGAAAACGTGTCCGGAATGGCGATGCGTTCGATGCCTTTCGAGAGTTCGGCAAACCGCGTTGGCAGCCAGCTGGCCAGCACCGCGGGCCCGTCTTTCCACAGCGCCACGGTCGCGCCGAATACGCCGGCGTACAGCAACGACCGTGCTTTGGCCATCGCCTCGGAGCCGGCCGTGTGCATCGACCTGAGCGTTTCGGCCGTGGCGATGCCAGTCGGGAAGGGGAGTTTGTCGATATTGATCAATTGCCGCTTGAGCGGCACGGCCATGAACACGCCCAGCACGGACACCGCGGCCAACCAGGCCATCAACTCCCACCAGACCAGCACGCGACCGGTCGTCAGGTACAACGCCGGTATCGCTGAAACCAGGCCCGCCGAGGACATGTAGCCGGCGGCGCTGGCGGCGCTCGACATCGTGTAGTTTTCCAGAATCGTGAACGGATCGTCGCGAAACCGCGCAAACAGCGTCTCCAAGGCGCGAAACACCGCAAAGGCGATGATGCAGGACGTGATAGTCACGCCCAATCCCCAGCCCGTCTTCAGCCCGACGTATAAATTCGATATCGACATCACGCCACCGATCAACATGCCGGTGACGATCGAGCGGAGCGAAAGTTGGCGGATCGTGTCGCCCTGATAGACGTTGGCCAGCCAATGGTGCGCTTCGCGCTCGTAGGCGTCGCCGGCGGCGGGTTCCAAGACAATGTCTTCCGCGGCGGGTTCGCTGACCATGCAGGGCTTTCGGTTCCAGAAAAGTTTTGTTAACCGGCGCCGACCAGATACTTGTCGAGCCACGCAAGCACGACCTGGCGCATTTCCGGGGTCTCTCGATGCCCGCAGTCGAACAACTCGATGCGGCAATCCGCCTCGCGGCCGTATTGGCGATACAGGCCGAGCAGATGATCGCGAATGCGCTGGACTCCGGCCGGCGGAGTGAGCGGGTCCTGAAGCCCGTTCAAGCTCAAATGCGCCCTGGGCACGATTAACTCGTTGATCTCGTGGGCCTGAAAGTGCTGCAACAGCCGCGGCACGAAGTAGTAAATCCCATGACCTTTCAGATTGTGGATCTTGATCAGTTCTTCGTAATCCGTCAGGCAACACAAGTCGATGCACAATTGGACCCGCGGGTCCAAGGCGGCGAGCCACCAGGCCTTGGTCGATCCCATCGAGAGGCCGAAAGCCCCGATCCGCTGGGGGTCGACTTCCGCGCGGCCGGCCAGATAGCTGACCGCTTGCACTTCGTCGTACATCATCATGCCCCATAGCACGCGGCCGCGCCACAGCATCTCCTTGAAGGTGTCGGCCTCGCCCTGCTGGCCGTTCTCGACGTGCTTTCGCTCGGAGAAACACCAACTGTCGATGGCCAATGTCACGATCCCCTTTTCGGCGCACACCGGGGCATAAGCCGGCAGTACTTCGCGGCCGCACAGCAACTCTTCCTTGCCCAGGTCGTACGTGCCGCTGTGGGCGTGAATGTAGAGCAGGCCGGGGGCCTTGTTGGTGCGCCTGTCGGGAATCAGCAGCACCGCGGGCACGGGCTCGATGCCGTTGAGGTCCAGTTCGAGGTGTTCCAACGTATAGCCGGGCCCGTTTTCAGCCCGCAACAGCTTGGCGCCGATCGGTCGATCCCGCGGGGGCAGGTCGCCCAACAGGCCCCACAGTTCCGCGCGGCGTTGTTTTTGACGCGCGAAAAACTCCGCGTTCGATTCGGCGGCAGCCAGCGGCGAATTTCCCAAGATTCCGAGCCCCCAGGTGGCGACGCAGCCTTTCAAGAAACTACGGCGAAAAGTGCGCGTCATGTTGGCAAAGTCCAGCCAAGATTAATCTTTTAGCGTAATTGTCCACTTTGGGCCGGCTGGGGGTGAACGCGCAGGGCTGTTTTTTTGCCACCCAGCGATCGATATAGTAATATGGAGTGCAGGGCACGTCGCGCCAAGGTCAGCCTTCGCCAGGCCGTTGTCCGTAGCGGCGCACGACCTTTCCGCTTTGCGCCTCCCCCACGCTTTTGCGGGGGACAACTTCTTCGCGTTCAGCCGAGACGATCACGCATGAGCACTCTGGCCGAATTGCCCTCGCCGCTGCCCCGCGTCGAAGAGGCGGCCAACTGCGCGACCCATGCCCTGGGTCTGGTGCTGAGCATCCTGGGCACGGCCCTGTTGTTGCAGCAAACGGCCCGCTATGGCGACGCGCTGCAATTCGTCGGCGTGAGCATCTACGGCGCGGCGCTGGTGGCCGTATATGCGGCTTCGACCCTTTCGCACAGTTTCGAGCGCCCCAGGATTCGACATTTCTTCCGCACGGTCGACCAGGTGTGCATCTTCCTGCTGATCGCCGGCACGTACACGCCCATCTCGTTGACCTATTTGCGCGAAGGCTGGTGGTGGGCCTTGTTTATTTCGATCTGGGGGCTGGCGTTGGTGGGCGTCTTTTGCAAACTCTTTTTCACGAAGCTGCACAACGTGTCCATCTCGGCCTACGTGCTGCTGGGCTGGATGCCCGCGATCGCCATCAAACCGATCCTCGAGATCATGCCCGCGGCGGCACTGGCCTGGATCGCGGCCGGGGGCGTGCTGTACACGCTCGGAACGCTGTTCCTGATGCGCGACGACCAGGTGCCGTTCTTTCACGCGATTTGGCACCTGTTCGTGATCGCCGCCAGCGCCTGCCACTTTTTCGCCGTGATGCGCTTCGTCGTACCGACGCCCTAGCAGCCACAGGCCCCGCGCGGCGACTCAGCCCGCCGGCCCAGCGGTCTCTTGGATCGGGCAGCCGATGGCCTTGGTGTGCGACACGCTGACCGGTTTGCCGGCGATCAGCTCGTCCAGCGCCCGCTCGAGGTCGGACGTTATCTTGGCGTTGGTGGCGCCACCTCCGGCCCGATAGCGGTCGTCGATCCGGCCGCGATACACCAGCGCGCCCGACTTATCGAAGACGAAGACCTCCGGCGTCACCTGGAATCGCAATCGCCTGGTGACTTTGGAGTCGTCATCCTTGACAAACGGGAAGGTCATTTCGTACTGCCGCGCGTGGTCGGCCATAGCGCGGGGCGTCTCGCCGGCGTTGGGGTCGATCCCGATAAAGTTGATGCCCTGCGGGCGTTGGCGATCGGCCAGGCGATTGAGCGTCGGCAGGTATTCGTTGGAAACCGGGCAATCGATCGCCATGCAAACCAGAATAGTGGCCACGCGCCCGCGCGATTTCTGCAGCGACAGCTTGCCGCCGGCGCTGTCGCTGAGCGTCTCGGCGGGATAGCGCGTCTGGCCGGCATTGGCCGCGTTGCCTGCCTGAGCCGGCTCGTCGGCTTGGACAAATGGAGCGAAAACCCGCGCTACCAGGACCACGACCAGGGTCGGCCCGGCGACTCGCCAAAACCATCGAGCGATCATATGAAAACCTTTGCAAGCATCGGCGCCCGGTCAACGACTCGCAATCGGCACGCTTTCAGTATATTTTGTCGACCCGCATTTTGCGACACGAGTTTCGCGTCCAAGGCGGCGGATCAAACAAGGAATCTTCGAGCGTGTATCGGCCTTGGTAGCGCGTATCAGACGCTCCCCACGATTTCCTCTCGCAGCCTTTCCAACTCCGCCACGCGCTTCTTGAGTTGCAGGATTTCGCCGTCGATGGCGGCCACGTTCGTTTCTTCGAACAGAGTCAACGGCGGCGGCGTGCTTGAGTCTGTCTTGCTGATCCGATGCAGAATCGGAATCAACAGCGTCAGGCCCGCGTCGAGAATCGACATGGCCGCGACGAACTGAAACATTCGCTGGTTGTCCTTCTCCCAAATGATCATGAACGCGATCAGCAGGGCCAGGCCGAAAATGACCTGGTAGGCGACCGTCTGCACCCAGCGAAATCGCCGGGCGACGCGGGCGATCGAGAGCAGGCAGGCATGTGCCGTGGCGATCGCAAAAACACTCAGACAAATCGTGGTCTTCCAGAAAGCCGATGAATTCGAGTCCGACCACATTCCCAGCAGGATCAAACAGGCCGCGACAATGGTCAGGATCAGGCCCGCGCGCGGCAGAAGATTGTACCCGCGAAACGCTCGTGATACATCGCAGGCCAGCCCGCAGACGCTGGCCCCGGCGATGGTCAGCGTGGTGAGAATCACGCGAATCTCAAACCACCCCCACTGGTTCCGCAAGACAATCGAAATGCCCAGGATCACGGCCAGGATGACCGAGGCCACCAAAAGATACAACAGCGGTCGCTTCAAGCTGTGGGTCGCGTCCATGGCTGGTCCGGGTTGCTGGCGGTCAATGGTCGTCGCGCGGCGCATCAGTGTACCGCGCTTGTGCTTCGAGGGCACGATCCGGCGGAATCTTTGTTCGCGCCGCGCACGCGTTGCGCTTGATCGCCAATTCCGCAATGTCCGGCGACTGATCTGGAAGATGCGGGCCTAGTAGAGCATCGGCCCCGAATAGCCGATGGCGCCGCCGCCAATGCCCGGGTCGCCGGCGCCGATGCCATAGGGCATGGAGTTATAACTGCCGGGAAGGCCCAGTTCATCCTCGTAGAATTGATACGGTATGTAAGGATGCGGACCGTCGGGCGAAAAGAATTTGTAGTACGGAACGCGGTTGGCCGGTTTCGGTTTCTGAAACTGATCGACACGTTTGCCCGTTTTCGGATCGGCCGTGTACTTGCCGTAGTCGAAGATCCAGTCGGCGGCAGTTGCGCAAGCCGGCCCAAGACCGGCGGTGACAACCACGGCGACTAACAAAACTCGTGCGAACACGCTACGGCTCCTTGTCCTGCAACAGGGGGCAAGCCCCCAAAGCGCTCACGGCCTACCTTGACATTTCAAGCATAGGTTATTAATCGCAACCGCAAAGGAGCCTGAATTGGACGCCGATTCCGCATGTCGCGAATGGCGCCGAACGGCTGCCGCAAGAATTGCCGCCATCGTGGCCGGCCCCGAGCGGAGGTTCTCAGCTCGCGCTAGGGCGCCTTGGGCGACGCGATGCCCGCGAACAATCCGCCGCTGGTATACCAGCCATCGCCGCACGGCTGGCACCAGAGCATGCGGACGCGGACCTGAACCGTGTATCCCCGCTTGCTCGGGATGGCAAGTTCGATCTCGCCCGGCGTCAAGGCGACGTCGTGCAACAGGCCGATGCCGAGCGTCGAGATATCGCGACAGAATGCGGTGCAGGAAGGGTTGGGAGAACCGCCTGGAAACAGCACCATCACCCGTCGACAGAACGGATACCGGGCCGCATCCCGACGATCCTTGCGATCCTCTTGATACGCCTCGTTGATCAATTGATGAATCGCCATTCCAGCCGGCGCGGGCTCTGCTAAGCCGTGTACCATCTGTAGTTTCCGCTCCCGTAATGTGCCCAAAGCAATGGACTTCCACACTTAAACCTAGCCCGTCCAGGCCGCAAATGTCGCCCTTTCAGCCGCCGCGCCCGGCCGACGCTCGAGCGGTGGGTCGAAACGTAGCGACCTGCGCGGATTTGAGGCCGATTTGGCGGCAAACCATGTGGCCAGTCGGGGGAGGCCCGAAAGCCCTCGAGCGCGCAAACCCCGACGCTATTTTTAAGCCACGTCCGCGTCAAACACGCGCACCTGGCCCCAATTCGGCTTGCTCTGGGCGATGAATTCCTGATGACGCGGGGACGTTTGATAAACGTCGTGGACGGCCCGGTTTTTGAAGATCACGTGCAACGCGACGTCGAACGCTTTGTCGTTCACCTCTCGGTTCAGCTCGCCACAGCGCGTCCCGGCGCCGAAGAATACCACGCCCTCGTGGTCGGTCAGATATTTCTGGCACGCGTCGAGCTGCTTTTGCGTGGCTGCCGGCGAGTTGTCCTTGAGCGTGAAATAGACGATGTGGGCCAGCATCGGTTCGGCTGCGGCCATGGCGAAAATCTCCCGGTCGGTTCGAGAACGTGTTGGATCGCGATTGACAATGTCCGCTTCAGATACCGCCAGGCGAAGGATCCGCGCGTTTTGAACGGGCAGGTTCAAGATGCCCGTGGCGCGCGTCGGACGATTTCGGTCGACCTGGCCTATGCCTCGGCCGATTCGGCCGGTTTGACGTCTCCGTCACCGTCGCCATTGGCCGACACGGGGGCGATGTCGACGGCCTGGCCGTTTGTTTCCACCACCCGCTTGTTGATCGACGGGCCGAGCAACTGCTCGATTTCTTGTTGGTCGAGCACTTCCTGCTTCTCGAGCGCGTCGGCCAGCGTATCCAATTCCGCGCGATGCTCGGTCAACAATTGCGTGGCCCGAACGGCGGCCGCGTGCAAGATGCGCGCGACCTCTTCATCGATCAACTGCGCGCTGTGCTCGCTGAACTCGCGCTGCTCGTAAATCTCCTTGCCCAGGAACGGGTGTTCTTCGCTGGTGCGATAGGCGACCGGGCCCAGCCGTTCGCTCATGCCCCAGGCCGTCACCATCCGCCGCGCCAGGCGGGTGGCCTGCAGCAGGTCGTTTTCGGCCCCGGCGCTGTATTCGTCGAACACCAGTTTCTCGGCTGCCCGACCGCCCAGCATGAAGCACAGCCGGCCGTGCAGTTCCGATTCGCCGATGTTCATGCGGTCTTCCTCGGGCAGAAGTTGCGTCACGCCCAGCGAACGGCCGCGGGGAATGATCGTCACCTTGTGCACACGGTCGGCGCCCGGCACGATCCAGGCCAGCAGGGCGTGCCCCGACTCGTGAAAGGCGGTCATCCGCTTTTCCTTGCCGCTCAACACTTCCTCGCGCTTCGGGCCCATCAGCACTCGATCGCGGGCGTGCTCGAAGTCGTCCATGTCGACTTTGTCTTTGTTGTTGCGCGTGGCCCACAGCGCGGCTTCGTTGACCAGGTTGCGAATATCGGCCCCGGTCAGCCCGACGGTGCCGCTGGCCAGCCGATCCAAGTCGACGTCATCGGCCAGCGGGACATCGCGCGAGTGGACCTTGAATATCGCCAGGCGGCCCTTGTGGTTGGGTCGATCGACCGTGATATGACGATCGAACCGTCCGGGCCGCAGCAGGGCCGGGTCGAGCACGTCGGGGCGATTGGTGGCCGCCAGCACGATCACCGATTCGGTCTGGCTGAAACCGTCCATCTCGCTCAAGATCTGGTTGAGCGTCTGTTCGCGCTCGTCGTGTCCGCCCCCCAAGCCGGCTCCGCGCACGCGGCCCACGGCGTCGATTTCGTCGATGAACAGGATCGAGGGCGAGGCCTCCTTGGCCGTCTTGAACATGTCGCGCACGCGGCTGGCGCCAACGCCCACGAACATCTGAATGAACTCCGAGCCGCTGATCGAAAAAAACGGCACGCCCGCCTCGCCCGCCACGGCCCGGGCCAGCAGCGTCTTGCCGGTGCCCGGCGGACCCATCAGCAAAATGCCCTTGGGCACGCGTCCGCCGAGCCGCTGGAATTTGATGGGGTTCTTCAAGAACTCCACGACTTCTTCCAGGTCGTGCTTCACCCCTTCCAAACCGGCCACGTCGGCAAACGTCACCGGCTTGCCGGTCGTGTCATAGCGCTTGGCCGGACTCTTGCTGAAACCGCCGAGAATGCCGCCGCCCATGAATTGATCGCGGGCCCGGCGAAACATCACGATCACGAACCCGATAAACAGCGCCGTGCCGATCAGGTATACCATCAACAACAGCCCGGTGCCGTCGCTGGGGGCCCGGGCGTGGATGATCACGCCTTTCTCGCGCAGTTGTTCGTCGAGCTTCTCGCCGACCAACGGGCTCAAGACGACGGAAAACTCGGGTTTGAGCGTCTTCTCGGTCTGCTCGGGCGTTTTCCCGTCGGCCGATTTGGGCACCGGCACCGTGGGCGGAACCTTGAACTTGCCGTTCAACTGGTGGCTATCGAGAAACTCGACTTCCGTGACGTTGCCCGCTTCGACCTGCTTGCGGAAAAAGCTGTCGTTGATATCGTCCCGCCGCGAGCTCTCCTCGTTAAACCACCACAGGGCCAGGATTAACGCCAACAGCAGCGCCAGCCACAAGCCCGAAGAAGCCCAATTCGGACGCAATATTGCCTTGGGCGATGGCGGGCTCGGGCCGCCAGACGGTTTATCCATCGACACCATTCCTCAGCATGAGATTTCAAGCGCCGGCCCACGGACTAGCGCCGCGACGCGGCCCAGAACGTGTTGAATTGGCCCGATGCACTGCGATTCCAAGAGGGCCGCGGGCGTTTCGTGCCCGTCGTCGGTCAATCGCCGGCGATTTCGCCGATGGCGCCCGCAGCGGACCTCATCCAACACGCTCTACAAGACGAATTGTATCCCACAACCGCCGGATGATCGACCCCGAACGGCACGCACTTCAGGCGGGCGGAGCCCGTCGAGAGCGTGATTTCAGCACCAATTGCACCGCTTCATAACGGGTTCCCCGCGGCAAACGCTCTAAAAGAGGACGAATCCTCGCCGGCGAATCCGGACCCAACGCCTGTTCGATCCGCGCGATCGATTCTGGCGAAAGAAACCACGCGGCGTCGACTTCCAGTCCGCTGTCGGCGGCCCGCAACGCATGATCCAACACCACCTCGGCCGACAGGCAGCGAATCGTGGCACATTCCTCCGGCGTAAAACCGGCCGCCAGCAGTCGCCACGTCCAGTAATGGCTGGGCCGCTCAGGCGACGATGCATGCGGGACGTCGCTTTGCGGGGTGACCACTTGCGTGCGAACGTCGCCCTCCCGTTCACCGCTTGGCGCCGGGGCACAAACCGTCGCGTCCGCCGCTTGCGCCGGCACCGGCGCGGCCAGCATCGTCAACAATGCCTGGCCATATTGCCGCACCTTGGTGGAGCCAATGCCCTTGATCTGCAATAGCCCCTCAGCCGACTGGGGTCGCACGCGCGCCAGTTCTTCCAGCGCTACGTTGGTCATCACCACGTACGCCGGTACGGCCAGCGCTTTGCACGTCGTCTCGCGCCATTTGCGAAGCCTGGCCAGCAGGCCTGGGTCGTCGAATGATGTTGCTTCGCCGCTATCGGCCTGCCCGCGCGGCGGCGCCGCGATGCGCTGGGTCGGATCAAGTTTTTGCAACAACTCCTCGGGCAACGAGAGATTCAACGTCGCCGCTCCGCGCCCGCTCATCAATTCGGCGCCGCGGGGCGTCAGTTGCACGACCGGACGGTACGGCTCGACTTCGGTCTGCTCCAAAAACCCGCCGACCAACAGCGCGTCGATCAACTGCACCACTTCCGGTTGCTTCAAATGCGCCAACAGCCCGAACGTGCTGAGCTTGTCGAGCCGCAGGCGCAACACGCCCTTGGCCTTCGAGCCGCACAACATCTGAGCGAGCAACTGCTTGCCGCAGCGGCTGCGGGCCCGAGCCACCCCGCTGAGCACCATCCGCGCCGCGTCCAGCACCGGGCCGGTCGTTGGCTGTGATTTTTCGCCATGGCTGTCGCTCTCTTCCGGCTGGCAATTGTCGCAATGGCCGCAAGGTTCCGAGTCGACTTCGCCGAAATAGTGCAGGATCTGCTGCTGCCGGCAGCCCTGATTTCGGGCGAACCGCAAGACCTGTTCGATCCGTTCGTACTCGGCCGCCTTATGACGTTCGAGCGTTTCGAAGTCGATTTGCAAATCCTCGAATCGCCGGCCTCGGTCGCACAATCGAATCGCCCGGCCGCGAAACGGCGGCACATAGTCAAACGCCGCCAGCGCCGACAACTCGCGCAAGTGCCGCGTCAGGTCCACGCTGCTGAAGCCCGCAAGCCTCTGCAACAACTCGCGCGGCTGGAAATAGCACCATTCGCGCCGCTGCGGGCCGACGAGTTGTTCGACGGCGCGCATCACCTGCCGCTTGGTTTTGGCCTGTGGCGGCAGCAGGTCGACCAGAGTCGGCAGATCGCTGTTGAGCCGCACGGCAGCGGCGTTTTCGGCCGCCTCCAGCCGTTCCAGCACGCCCGCGCCCTCCAGCAGTTTTTCGCAGGCCCCCACACCTTCGCCGGCAACCTGCAGTTTGAGCGTCTCCTTGATTTCTTGCTGCGTCATTTCGATCGGGTCTTGATCGAGCCCGCAGAGAAACCCATATACCTGCTCGACCACTTGCCGCGAGGGATACGCGCTTTCGATGAAGAATTCGTGAATGTACCGATCGCCGCTGCCGAACAGCAACAGGCATTGGGCCGGCAGCCCGTCGCGCCCGGCGCGGCCGGCTTCCTGATAGTAGGCCTCCAAACTGCCGGGCAGGTTGTAGTGGACGACGAACCGCACGTCGGCTTTGTCGATGCCCATGCCGAAGGCCAGCGTGGCCACCGCGATTTGCGTGCGGCCTTGCATGAAATCTTCCTGCGCCGCGCGCCGTTGCTCGCTGGCGAGGCCCGCGTGATACACGGTCGTGGGGCGGCCGCTGCGGCCGGCGATTTTTTCGCCCAGCTCTTCGCACCGCTTGCGCGTCGAGGCATAGACGATTCCCGATCCGGGGTTTTCGTCCAGAAAGCGAAACAGCCCCGCGTCCTTGTCCTTATCCGAGGGGCAGACGCGCACGGAATAAAACAAATTGGGCCGGGCAAAGCCGGTGATGAACACCTCGGGCTCGTGCAGATTCAACATCTCGACGATGTCGCGCCGCACGGCGTCGGTGGCCGTGGCCGTCAGGGCGATCGTGGGCGGATTGCCCAACTGGGCCCGAAAGCGACCCAACTTGGCGTAATCGGGGCGAAAATCGTGCCCCCACTCGCTCACGCAGTGCGCCTCGTCGATGGCCAGCAGCCGCAAATCGCTGCGACGCACGGCCTCGACGAATCGTGTGCTGCGGAACCGCTCGGGCACGACATACACGAGACGATAGTCGCCGGCGGCCATCCGCAGCAGGCGCTGGTCCTGTTCGTCCGGCGAGAGCGTGCTATTGATGAACGTCGCCGGCAGCCCCCGCGCCACCAGCGCGTCGACCTGATCTTTCATCAGCGCGATCAACGGCGAAATCACGAGCGTCACGCCCGCCGTGGCGATCGCCGGCAACTGATAACAAAGGCTCTTTCCGCCGCCGGTCGGCATCACGCACAGGCAATCCTTGCCGGCCAACACCGTCTCGATCACCTCGCGCTGGCCGGGCCGAAAGCTGGACAGCCCAAAGGGCGCCAGATAAGCCTCCAAGTCGTTCCGCTCTGCCGTCGCCATAATTGCCCGCGCGTCGCTGCGTCATTGCCCAGAACATCCGTCCAGCTTTCCGCCGCATTATAAGACGCAGCGAGCCGAGGACAAGCGAGCGAGGACAGAGCGAGCGTCAACGCACGACACCCGGTCCGGATGAACGATCAGGGACCAGACGGCTTGTCATCGTTCGATTCCGCCGCGGCCGGTTCGGATACCGTTTTTTTGGCTGAGGGCCCGCCGAGCCAAACCACACATCCTGGCAGCGATTTTTTCAGTTCCGCCGCGCCCTCTGGCGTCATCTTCGTGCCGGCCAAAAGCAGCCATCCAATAGATTTGAAGCGTGTGAGATGGACTGTAGCGGCATCGGTAATCTTAGGGCAATCGGTGAGAAGAAGCATGCGAAGCTTGGGCAACGCCTCAAGATGCTCCAAGGACGCGTCGTCGATTTGTACGCACCCACTGAGATCGAGGGACGTGAGATTCTGAAGCGCCGCCAAGAATTGCAGGCCGGCGCCAGTGACTTGGGTACAACCGTTCAGCTTAACATCCTCCAGGCTTGTGATATCGCCAAGGTGTCGGAGTCCAGTGTCGTTAACGTTCGTCTCGTCAAGAGTAAGAGCGCTCAGACCAGTCAGCGTTTTGAGATGTCGCAGGCCGACGCCGGTTAAATGGCGACAATCCGTAAGACTCAGGACTATGAGACTAGTCAACCCTGCCAAATGGGCGAGTCCATCGTCCGTGATATCGGCGCGGTTCAGACCAAGGTTCCAGAGGCTTTGCATGCCATTGAGTTGTGCGAGTCCGTCGTCGGTGATATTGGTGTCGCTCAAATGCAGGCTCTTAAGGTTGACCAATCCGCTGAGATGCGCCAGCCCGTCGTCGGTGATGCTCCGGCCCGTTAAGAGTAAAAATTCGAGGTTTGTCAATCCTTTTAGTTCTGCCAGACCGGCATCGGACAGATCGCAACCATCCAATTGCAGATTTGACAGAGCGGTCAGCCGCTTGAGGTGACTCAAGCCTGCATCGGTGACGTGAACGCAATCGGAGAGCCAAAGAAGTTTGAGCTTCGTGAGACCCTGAAGATGCCGCAGTCCAGCACTGGTAATCTGCTTAGATCCGCTTAGGTTTAGCTTCTCTATTTTTTTCAGGCTCGCAAGCTCCGCCATGCCAATATCGGTCACTCTGGTCCCAGCGAGCCACATTTCCTCAATATCTGTGTGTCGACCAAGTCCCTCGATGCCCGCGTCGGTGATTTGGTTGCAGTCCTCCAGGCTCACCATTTTCAGGTGCGCGACCTTGATACACCGCCGAAGCACATCGTCCGTCACTTTGCCATGCGATCCCCCTTGATCGAAGACGGCCACGACTTCGTGGTAAGAATCATCGCCCAAGAAGCGTTGCCAAAGTGTGGGCCTCTCCGGTGGCGTCGAGGATCGAAACTCATCGGGTCCCAGGTACTCGTCATCAAAGTAGACACCCCCGCCCAGCGATCGAATCGCGGCCACGACTTCGCGCTGCTCGCGAGCGTGGTTGATCTTTGCGCCGACCCAGGCAAACACGATCGCCAACAGCGCGATAAACAGCAGCAGCCAGCGCAGGCCAAATCGGAACCAATGGCGGCGAGGTGGGGCGGCGGCTTCGCTCATAATCTTTATTGTAGCCACCCGACCGGCCGCCGCGACGTAATTGCCTCTCGACCGGCGCGGCGCGATACGCAACGATAGTTGCCATGGCCGACATGCCCTCACAGCCCGATTCTGACAATAAAATCCGCCGGCGCGGGGCGGTGGCGGTGGTGTTGCGCGAGGGGCGGTTTCTGGTGATTCGCCGCTCGGCGCACGTGGTCGCGCCGGGGGCTTTTTGTTTTC
>JBGQKM010000070.1:0-20754 GCA_041499515.1 Planctomycetia bacterium
ATCACCAAAACGCTCGACCTGGCCGGTGGCGCCGTGGCGATCGACAGCGGCTCGACCTCGGCGATGAGTGGGCTGTCGATTTGCGTCGATATGTTGCTCTCCGGCGACAACGACCTGATGATCTGCGCGGCGGGGCAGCGACGCATGGGTCCCAACGCCTTCGAGGCCCTGGACGTCGCCGGCTTGCTGGCTTCCGACGGCCCGCCGCGCAATCTTCTGGACTCTGCCTACGCGGGCATTGTTCCGGCTGAAGGCGTCGGCGTGGTCGTGCTCAAACGGCTGGCCGATGCCCGTCGCGACGGCGACCGAATCCACGCGGTCATTCGCGGGTTGGGCATCGCGCATCACAACTCAAACGCCGAGGCACTGCGTTTGGCCGCCGAGCGCTCGTGCGCCATGGCCGGGGTGGACCCGGCCGAGATCACCTTGGCCGAACTGGACACCGACGAACGACTGGCTCCCTCGGGCGACGAACTGCAGGCACTCAACGCCGCGCACGGCGCGGACCATCGCAAGCGGCCCCTGGTCATGGGCTCCTCGACCGTCCAATTCGGCCATCTCGGCGGCGCGGCCGGTATCGTGGCATTGATCAAGGCCAGCCTGGAAATCGAACACGGCCAGAGCGTGCCCGGCCTCGGACTTCAAACACCGTCGCATGCCATCAACGGCGCGACCAATGCCGTACACGCGGCCCGCGGCGCCGAGAAGCTTTTGGGACACCGCCTGGCGTCGATCGCCTGTTGGTCCAAGGGCCTGGCTTGCCACTTGATTTTGGAACAAGCGACGCCTGCGACCCCTGTGCAGCAACCCAGCAACGACACGGCGCAATCCGCCGCTTGGAGAATCTGCCGCTTCGGCGCCGCCAGCCCCGAACTGCTGCTCGCGCAGCTCGACGCGGCCGGTCGCGATCCTCAAGCGGCGTGGCACGCGGCCGAAACCGGTCGTTTCACGGCCGACCAGCCCTTCCGTCTGGCGATCGTGGCCGATTGTCCCGACGCGCTTGCCCGCAAGCTGAAGCTCGCACGACCGCAATTCCAAAATCCTGCGGCCCGGCAGGTGCTCGAACAACAGGGAATCTTTTATCGCGAAACGTCCGCCGTCCGGCCGCGCGTGGCGTATGTGTTTCCGGGGCAAGGTTCGCAATACGACGGAATGTTACGCCAGCTCGTGCACGACTCCCAGGCGGCAGCCCAAGCCCTAAGCGACGTCGACGCCACGATGGCCCGCTTGGGCTATCCCGCGTTCTCGAAACTTGCCTGGGAGACGCCGACCCAACTCGGCCGCGATATCTGGACCACCCAGGTTTCGATGCTGTTGGCCGATGCGATCGTGCTGGCCGCGCTGGGCGAACTTGGCATTCGGCCCGATTTGGTTTTGGGACATAGCTACGGTGAGTTTCCAGCCTTGCTGGCCGCCGGGGCTTGGAACCTGGAAACGGCCGTCCGTATGACACGGGCGCGCTGCGAAGGCATTGCGGCGCTGGCTTGTAGCGATTGCGGAATGTTGGCCACCGACGCGCCACCGGAGATCGCCGAGCGTCTCTGCCGCGGCGTCTCGGGCGATCTTCATCTGGCCAACTTGAACGCGCCGGACCAAACCGTGATCGGCGGCAAGCGGAGCCACCTGGAACTTCTGGCTCAGGCCTTGCAAGCCGACTCGCATCAGGCCCGCCTGCTGGCGGTTCCGGCCGCGTTTCACACTCCACTGATGGCCGGCGCCAGTCGCCTCTTGGAAAACGAGCTGCGCACGGCAAACCTCAACCAGCCTACTGTGTCCCTGGTCAGCACAGTCAGCAACACGCCGGTGCGCGACGCGGCCGAGATTCGCCACAATCTCGCTGACCAACTGACAACTCCGGTTCGATATGCGCAACTGATCGCGCGGCTGGCGGCCGAGCAGCCGTCGGTATTTGTCGAAGTCGGCCCCCAACAAACTCTGACAAGACTGAATCGCCGGATTCTCGATGCCAATACGGCGGTGATTGCCTGCGACAACCCCAAACGACCCGGTGTCGAGCCGTTGATCTGCGTGCAGGCGCTGCTGGAGTGCCTGGGGGCTTTTCAGTCGGCGGCAGCCGCGCAACAAGCCATGGCGGCGGTGGCAGAAACATCTCAACGTGTTCCTTCTTCATCCAAGGTTAAAGACGCGAGCCAATCTGGTCCCATGCACGACAACATTCCTCATTTCGATGCCACCGAGCGGCGGCGCGCCAAGATGCGCAGCGGCGCCGGCGGCAATTCTGGCCACGGGAGTAACGGCAACGGTCAGCACACGGCCGCCCCCGTCCCTGCGCCCGCGGCCTCAAGCAGTCCACCACCGGCCGCCGGCACTCGCTTGGTGATTCCGGCGGCTCCGGCACGACCGCCGCAGCGAAACATGGCGACGGTGCCAGCGCCGATAGGCTCTTCCGTTCACGCAGCGCCACCCAAGGCCCCGGCTTCGCCATCTCCGACAAACGGAAGCGGTCCAACTCACGCATTCGCCCCGCCGGCGCGCGCGGCGACGCAGGCCGCGCCGGCCGCGGCGCGAAGCAATCCGACGCCCGGCACGGCTCCTCACAGCAACGGTCAGGCTCCGCCGGCCGCCAAGGAGCTCGAATCGTTTCTGATCAACTTCGTGGTCGAGCAAACCGGCTATCCGCCGGAAGTGGTCGACCTGGACGCCGACCTGGAAGCGGATCTGGGGATCGACAGCATCAAGAAAGCCCAACTCTTAGGCGAGCTGCAAGAGTAATTCGACATAGGCGCCACGGCGACCAACCTGTCGCTCGATGACTTTCCAACGCTGCGGCACGTGCTGTCCTTCCTGCAGAACATGCAGGAGCCGGCCGCCGCGGCAGTCAGCCCCGTGCCTCCTGCGCCAGCGCGCGTCGAACCGGCGCTGGTGGCCGCGCCGGCTTCCAACGGCCAGGCGGCCGCCCACGGCGCGGCTTCGGTTGCCCCGGCGCGCGACGCAAAAGAACTCGAATCGTTCTTGATCAATTTCGTGGTCGAGCAGACGGGCTATCCGCCCGAGGTGGTCGACTTGGACGCCGACCTGGAAGCCGACCTGGGAATCGACAGCATCAAGAAGGCCCAACTCTTCGGCGAATTACAGGAATACTTCGACATCGGCGCGTCGGTAACCAATCTGTCGCTCGACGATTTTCCCACGCTCCGCCACGTGCTCGATTTCCTGGTGCAAGCCAGTTCTGCCGCGCCGCCGGCAGTGTCGGCGGTTGAAACAAAACGTGTCGCAACCCCCGTGGCGCCGGCCTCGCAGCCACCGCCCGCAGCCGCGGCCGATTCTACAACGACAACCACGACCACCACGGCACCGGCCGGCAACGCCGCCGAGCTGGAATCGTTTTTGATCAACTTCGTGGTCGAACAAACCGGCTATCCGCCGGAGGTGGTCGACTTGGACGCCGATCTGGAAGCCGATCTGGGAATCGACAGCATCAAGAAAGCCCAGCTCTTCGGCGAGCTGCAAGAATATTTCGACGTGGGGGCCATGGCGACCAACCTGTCGCTCGATGACTTTCCGACGCTCCGCCATGTTCTCGACTTCCTGATGCAGGCGCCGCCTGGCCCTGCGGAGACCGACGGAAACCAGCAGGGCTCTCAACACACTTCCGCCACGGCTGAACCGGCGCCTGCCGTGGCGGATTCAACCCATTCAGCGCCGGCCCTCCACACTGGCAACGGACACCGGGCGGCCGAGTCCGCGATCGTGGCCGAAACGTGTGAGGCGACTCCCTATGAAATCGGCTGGACTCGGGGGCAGCGAGACAAGCAAGCCATCTTGCGCTCGCTTCAGGACGGCGTCGAATGCGTCGTCGAAGAATCGTCCGAGCCGCAAGCGCAGAGCCAGCTCGCCAGAATCAACGAGTTGCTTTCGCCGGATGACTTCGACGAGCTCCAGGGATTGGCCGATGCCGTCGAGCTGCCGCTGGGGAACTTGCTGGCGCATCACGCCTCGCTGCTGTCGCCGGGCCGTGCCGCGCGAGTCGACGCGCCGGCGCGCTTCGTCGCAACCGAACAGCCAGCCGTTGCGGACCTTCCCGCGTCGCCTGTCACGAACCGCTTTGTGCTTGAGATGCGCGATGCGCCTTTGACTGGCGATCATAGGGCCGAGCCGACCTGGACCGGCGCGGCAATCGTCCTCGGCCAGAACGCGTTGGCCGAAACGCTGCGGTTGCGCCTGCGGCAGGCCGGCGTGGAAACACACATCCTGCCGTTGGCCGACGACGTCGCCGAGGTTCTGGCTGCGTTGGAGCGCATTTGCCAAACCGGCCCGGCCCCGCACCTGTTTATCACCACCGGCCGCGACGGACTGCCCAACGATCTCGATAACTCGACGTCGTGGGCCCGCCGTCGCCATGAGTCGATGGTGCTGCCATTCCTCGTCTGCCAAAAGTGGGTCGAACTGGCCAGCGCCGGCAAGTGGCTCGATCGCGCGACGCTCGTGGCAGCGACCGCTTTGGGGGGCGATTTCGGTTTCGGGCGTGGCGCCGAAGTCAGCTCCGGCGGCGCGCTAACCGGCCTGCTCAAGGCGATCTTTATCGAATACACGATCATGCAGAAGCATCGCAATCTGCGCGTCAAGGCGATCGACGCGCCCGCCGAGGCTGACGCGGATCAACTGGTCGATCACATCTTCGTCGAGTTGGCTTCCGCGAACCTCGACGATGAAGTCGCCTATGTCGGAGACCGCCGACGGGTGCCATTTGCCGTCCAGCGCGAAATCAAACCCAGTCAATCCCCAAGCATTCGCCACGGGGCCACCTGGATTGTTACCGGCGGAGCCCGCGGCATCACGGCCGCTTGTGCCTTGGAACTGGGTCGCCGCTTCGGCCTGAATTTGCACCTGTTGGGGACTTCGCCCGCGCCACAAATCGATCCAGCCTGGCGCGCCTTGGATGACGCCGGTCTGCAGCAACTCAAAGCATCGGTGATGATCGCCGCCCGCAAAGCCGGACAACCGGCCGCCGGGACCTGGGGGCGCGTGCAAAAAGACTTGGAAATCGACCGCTCCTTGCGGGCTTTCGACGCTGCCGGCGTGCGCGCGATCTATCACGCCTGCGACGTGTCCGATCGCGACGCCGTGGGGCAAACGCTCGACGGCATTCGCCACAGCGATGGTCCGATCGAGGGCATCCTGCACGGCGCGGGCATCGACCGCTCTTGCCGCTTCGAACGCAAACAGCCGGACGTCGTGCTGCAGACCATCGGCGCCAAGGTCGATGGCGCGGCTCACTTGATGGCCCTTACGCGGCGCGATCCCATTCGACACTTCATCGCGTTCGGGTCGATCAGCGGACGGCTGGGCAGTTTTGGCCAGACCGACTATTGCCTGGCCAGCGACATGCTCTGCAAACTCGTCGGCGCCTATCGTCGACAGCGCCCCTGGGTCAAGGCCGTGGGCTTCCACTGGCATCCCTGGGATGAGGTCGGCATGGCGGCTCGGCCGGAAACGAAAAACGTTTTGCAAGGCAAGAGCGATCTGCGGCTGATGCCGTTGGCCGAAGGGATCGCTCATCTGCTCGGCGAACTCTCCGGCGGCACGCCCTCGGCCGAAGTCCTGATCACCGAGCGTCGCCACTGGGAGCGGTTCGCCGCGGGGCTGGGCCAACTGGCCGAAAACGTCGCGACCCCTTCTGCAAAATCAACAACGCCGCCGGAAAGCGTGAGCGCCGAGCCTTCCGAACCGGTGGAATTGCACACGCGCCGCTGCCAATTGAAGGCCCTGGTCGCGCCGCTGTCGGCCGGCACGCCACTGCCGGCGTTCGATGGAACCGCCTGGATTCTCGGCGACAATTCCGCGGCGAGTCGACTTGCCCAGCAACTCGCCGCGCTGGGCTGCGCGACGCGCCAAATCGCGGTTGATGCCGGTGTCGATCAAACCCTTGCCGAGTTGGAACGACTTTGGGCCGAAGAGCCCGCCAAACATCTGTTTCTCATGACCGGCCGCGATGCGCCGGCCGGGAATCTGCTCGACGGCGACATTGCCCGACAGCGACGCGAGCGGGGCATCCTGTTGCCGTTTCTGGTCGCGCGGCGCTGGTACAAGCTCCTGCTGAGTCGTCCCGACCTGGGCGCGGCAAATCTCGTGGCGGCGGTCTCGTTGGGCGGCGATTTTGGTTTCTCCGGCCGGGCCGCGGTGCCCGACGGCGGAGCGATGGCCGGCCTGCTCAAGGCGCTGCACATCGAAGAATCGCGGCGCGAGACAAGCCGTGTGCGCGCCAAAGTGATCGACGCGCCGGCCGACGAACCAGTCGAAAACCTGGTCGACGCGATGCTGCGCGAACTGGCCGCCAGCGAGCCCGAGGTCGAGGTCTGTTGGTCGAACCACGTTCGGCGCGTGATCCGCCCGTTGGCGAAATCATTGCCGGCGCATCCGGCTCGAGACATTCCGCGCGGCGGCACTTGGGTCGTAACTGGCGGCGCTCGGGGTATTACGGCGATCGCCGCGCGCGAGCTGGCCCGCCGCTATGGTTGGAAGTTGCACCTGATCGGCAAGAGCCCGGCGCCGCAGGCCGACGCGCCCTGGCGCAATTACTCCGAAGCGGAGATGAAGACGTTCAAGATGTCGCTGGCGCGGCAGGCGGTCGCCGAAGGCCGCTCGCCCTCGGAGGCTTGGGACCGCGTGATGAAGGACGTCGAGATCTTCAACAACCTTCGCCAGTTCCACGACGCCGGCCTGCAAGCGACCTATCACGCCTGCGATATCTCGGACCGCGCGGCGCTGGCGGCGGTGCTCAACCAGGTCCGCCGGCAAGCCGGCTCGATCAACGGGATTCTGCACGGCGCCGGAGTGATCGACCCGGGTCGATTCGAGAACAAACGTTCGGCGATGGTCACCTCGCTGATCGGTGCTAAATTTGACGGCACGTTGAACCTGATGGCCTTGACGGAGCAAGATTCTCTGGCCTTTTTCGTCGGCTTTGGATCGATCAGCGGGCGGTTCGGCGGCAATGGCCTGACCGATTATGCCGCCGGAAACGACGCGCTGGCCAAAGTCATCGATTGGTTCCGCGCCGCGCGGCCCGACTGCCGGGCGGCGTGCATTCACTGGGAGTCGTGGGAAGGCTCGGGCATGGCCACGCTGCCGCGCTACGCCTGGGGACCCAAGTCCGTCATGAACATGAAGTACATGCTCCCCGAGGAGGGCGTGCGGCGGCTCGAACAAGAACTCCAGGCCGGACTGCCCGACAGCGAAGTGTTGTACACCTTCGGCGACTTCTATCCGATGTTCTACCCGCACGAACAGCGGCCACTCGGAGAATTCGTTCCTGGCGCGCTGACACGCGCGGCCATCGAAACGACACAAGATACCACGCACGAATTACCACTCGTGCGAAATGTGCATCGGGACGACGACGGCGTGGTCGCTGAAGTGCCGCTCGATCCGATCGCCGACGCGTTTCTCATACAGCATCGGCTGCGCGGCAAGCCGCTGCTGCCGGTCGTGGTGGGATTAGAAACGTTGGCCGAAGCCGCCGGCGCGGCCAGCGGACGCCAGGTGGCCGGCTTCTCCAACGTGCAGATGCTCGATGGGCTGATGTTCCACACGGATCGACCGGTCACCGCGCAAGTCCGGGCCGTGGCGCAAGCCGACGGCACGATCGACTGCCAATTGACGTGCGATTTTCGCAATCGGGCCGGCGGACTGATGCAAAAGGATCGCCCGTATCTTCGCGCCAGTGTGGAAGTGGCCGATGGCCCGCTGGGTCTGACGGCCGACATGCCCTCGGCGCCCAACGCCTGGACCGATTTTGCCTATCCCGACGACGCGCCGGTGTATCACGGGCCGGCTTTTCGCGGCGTGACCGGCACCAATTTCGATCGGCGCTCGGGCCGCGGGCGCATCGTCTCGCTGCCGCTTGAGGATCTTGTGGGAGCCTCGCGCGTCGAGGGCTGGAGCATTCCTTCCTGCGTGCTCGATGCCGCGTTTTATGCCTGCGGAATTCATCTATGGGTCCACGGCGGGCAGGCGGTTTCGCTGCCCAGGGCGATCGATCGGTTGCAACTCGGCCGGCCGGCACGCGCGGGCGAAACGTGCCTCGTGGTTTTCGTCTGCCGCGAAATCGCCGATACGACCGCTTGCTACGACTTTACGGTGGTGGGCGAGGATCGCGCCGTAATCGTCGCGGCCCAGGGTTACCGCAAAGTCATTCTCGCGCGAGGAGGTGCCCAATGACACGACCGCGCGCGATCAAGACCCGCTATCTCAACTTGGACCGATGCCCGCCCGAGTCGCAGATATCCTTAGACTGGCTCGGCGCGGACGAGCACGGCGAATACGACCGCCTGCATGATGCGAATCGGCGGCGGCAGTGGTTGGCGGGCCGTTGGCTGGCGAAGCAGTTGATGCTGCACGCGGCCGGCGCGGACGATCTGGCCGAATGGCAAATCCTGACGCGCAGCCAACGGGGACAAGGCGTGCGTCCACAGGTCTTCCGTCGAGGGCGCGAGCTCGACTGGACGCTTTCGATCTCGCATAGCGATCGTGGCGTGTTGGTGGCGATGGCCTCGGACCCGGCGGTGTGCGTAGGCGTTGACCTGGCGACTTCGGTTCCGGCCAGCGCGGCCTTTCGTCGTCTTTGGTTTACGCCGGCCGAACAACGCTGGCTGGCCGACGACCCGCAGCGGCGCACGCGCGTCCTGTGGACGATCAAGGAAGCCACGTACAAGGCGGCCCATGCCGGAGAAGCGTGGAATCCGCTGCAGATTGAAGTGCGGCCCGAGAGCTTCGACCATTTTGATTGCGTCTATCGCGGCCAACTGCTCCGGCGGCTAACCCTGAAATTGCATGAAATCGACGAGCAACTCGCGGCGGTGGCCTGTCTGCCGCGCCAGCGCGCCCAAACGCCACGATCTCGAATGAGCCAAATTGGCGGCGGGCGGACCCAACAGGCCTTAACCTTTTTCGAGACACACCATGATTGATCTTTCTGAACGTGTCGCCTTGGTGACCGGCAGTTCGCGCGGCATGGGCCGGGCGTGCGCATTGCGTTTGGCGCAGGCCGGGGCCGACGTCATTGTCAATTACATCACCTCCCGCACCGCGGCGATGGATACGGCCAAGGAAATCCTGGCCCTCGGCCGCCGCGTCCACGTGATCAAGGCCGACGTGAGCGAGGAGGACGACGTGCGCTCGATGTTCGAGTACATCACGCGCGAAATCGGACACCTCGACATCGTGGTGAGCAATGCGGCGACCGGCGGTTTCCGTCCGCTGTTGGCGGCCAATCAGCGGCACTTTCAGAACACGTTTCAAACCAACGTGCTGGCTCTGCTGTACCTGGTCCAGTCGGCGCTGCCGCTGTTGGAACGCGGCAAGGGCCGCGGCAAGGTGATCGCCTTGAGCAGCCACGGCTCGAGCATGGCGCTGCCCTGGTATGGGCTGATCGGCAGTTCCAAAGCGGCGCTGGAAAGCCTGGCGCGGCATCTGACGCTGGAGGTCGGCGATCGGGGCGTGAACGTGAACGTCGTCAAGGCCGGACTCGTGGAAACCGATTCCACCCGGCGGATCCCCAACGCCGAGGCGATGTTCGACCACCGCAAGGACAAGACGATGACCGGGCAACGGATGCTCACGGTCGACGACGTGGCCAACGCCGTGTTGTTCCTGGCCAGCCCCCTGGCCGACCTGATTCAGGGAGAAACTCTGACGGTCGACGGCGGCGCGGCGATTCACGTGTAACCAATCAAACTCGAAATACGTTAGCCCGAGCAAGATTCCGCATGGCGTACTTTCTGTTAACTGGCGCGACCGGCCTCCTGGGCCGCTATCTGCTGCGCGATCTCACATTGGCCGATCTGCCATTGGCGGTCGTGGTCCGGCCGACCAAGTGGGAGTCGGCCGTCCAGCGGATCGAAACCGCGATGGCACACTGGGAAAACGAACTGCACCGCAACTTGGTTCGGCCCGTCGTGCTGGTGGGCGATATCGCCGAGCCATGCCTGGGATTGAGCGATCGAGACCTCCGCTGGGTTCGCGACCATTGCCGCTCGATGATCCATTCGGCCGCCTCGTTGACCTTTCATGCCGAACAACCCGACGGAGAACCGTGGCGCAGCAACGTCCAGGGGACGCGCAACGTGTTGGATCTTTGCCTTCGCGCGGGCATCGGCCAGTATCACCACGTGTCGACCGCTTATGTCTGCGGATTGCGGCGCGGGCGGATTCTGGAGACCGAACTAGACGTCGGCCAGCAACTGGGCAACGACTACGAACAGACCAAACTCACCGCCGAAAAAGAAGTGCTGGCTGCGCCCGCGCTTGAGCAAGTCACCGTCTACCGGCCGTCGATCATCGTCGGCGACTCGCAAACCGGCTTTACCACTTCCTATCACGGCTTTTACACGCCATTGCGGATCGTCTACTCGCTGTTGCAAACGGTGCCTTGGGAGACGATTCTCCGAGGTGACTGGCTCGGCCGGCTGCAACTGGCCGGCGACGAGCATAAAAACCTGGTGAGCGTCGAGTGGGTCTCCGCCGCCATGGCGCAACTCATCGCGCGGAGAGCGTGTCACGGCCAGACCTACCACCTGACCAACCCCGAGCCGGTCACGGCTCTGAGCATTCAGGACGCCATTGCGCGGGGGCTGGCGGAAGTCGTGTTGGGCAAGCAGCCCAAACGCGCCACCAGCGCCGCCGCCGAAGACTTCGTGGCCTCGTTCCGCCAACAGATGGCCGTGTACCAGTCGTATTGGAGCGACGATCCCCAGTTCGATTCGACGCACACGCAAGCCGCAGTTCCGCGGTTGCCATGTCCTCAGATCAATTCTGAGGTGATGGATCGGCTGATCCGCTTTGCGATCCAATCGAATTTTGGCTGGCCGCGCGAAGCTCCCATCGTGCCACCTTACGACGTGGCCCAATCCTTCGACGGCTGGCTCGACGACAATAACGATGGAGTGAGTTTCAACGGGCCGCTGCGGTATGTCAATCTGCGCGTCAGCGGTCGCGGCGGCGGCCAGTGGTGCCTGGTCGTCGAGCGAGAGCGGCTCGTCCGGGCGGAAATCGGCTGGCGAGATGCCGCCGGAACGACTTGTTCTCTCACGTCGACCACGTTTGGCCAGTTGGCCCGCGGCGAACTGACCTGGGAGGACGCAATCCACGGCGCGCGGCTGGTCATCGCCGGTCGATCCGTTCATCCCTACGAGCTCGCGCGACTCTTTCGCGATTTGGTGTTGAACAACGAAACAAGAACTTTCCAGAAAGCAATGATTGGTTGAGGACTGATATGCACACGACGAATTCCACACTGGCTTCTCCATCCAAAATCTCGCCCAAGGCCGTCAGCGAGTCGGCGCGGATGCTCGAGCGCGGACGGCGCAGCATCGCCGGCGGCGACAGCAGCACGATGCGCGTCTTGCCGTACCACATTCCGCTGGTGGCCGATCGGGGCCAGGGGGCCCGGCTGTGGGACGTCGACGGAAAAGAGTATATCGACCTCAACATGGCCTACGGGCCGCTCCTGTTCGGTCATTGCCCAAAACACGTGGTGGCCGCCGTCACGCGCCAGATCTCCGAGCGCGGCAGCCAATTGGGATTTCCGACGGAAATCACGATCCACGTGGCCGAAAAGATCAAGCGGTTGTTCCCCAGCATGGAACTGTTGCGGTTTGCCAATTCGGGCACCGAGGCCTGCGCCTCGGCGGTCCGCCTGGCCCGCTCCTGCACGGGCCGCCGCAAACTGATCATGTTCGAGGGCCATTATCACGGCTGGAGCGAGGCCGTCTTCAACCGCTATCACGCGTCCCTGGCCGACCTGCCGGCCGAGGGATTTGGGCCGGCGATCCCCGGCACCACCGGCATGACCGACGGCATCCTGGACGTGATCGTGGTGCAATGGAACGACGTCGACGCTCTGGAGCGCTGTTTGCAGAAACACGGCCATGAGGTCGCGGCGGTGATGATGGAACCGATCATGGGCAACGCCGGCGTCAATCTTCCGCGCGAGGGCTACCTGCAAGCCGTTCGCGAGCTGACGCTCGATCACGACGCGCTTTTGATATTCGACGAAGTGATTACCGGCATGCGCGTGGCGGCCGGCGGCGCCCAGGAACATTATCTGGTGACGCCCGACATCACCGTGATCTCAAAAGCCATCGGCGGCGGCTACCCGGTCGGCGCCTTTGGCGCTTCGGCCGAATTGATGGAGCAGATTACCCGCGGCGCGCTGTTCCACGGGGGCGTGTTTTCCGGGAATGCCGTGGTGATGTCGGCGGCCGAGGCGGTGCTCGACGCCGTGCTGGCCGATCCAGCGGGCGTGTATGGTTATCTCCACGAGCTGGGTGATCAACTCGCCGGCGGCATCCACCAGATCATGACCCGGCTGGGCATCCCGCACCACGTGCACCATTTGGGTCCGTTGGTGTCGGTGTTGCTCACCACCAGCGAAGTCGACGAGTTGGCCAACTATCGCGACGTCCGGGCTCACTGCGATTTCCAACGCTACATCGAGTGGCAGCATCATCTGCAGCAAGCCGGCGTGTACTTCCATCCCAACCAGTTCGAGCCGATGTTCCTGTCCACGGCGCACACGCGCCAGGACATCGACGCGGCCCTGGAGCGCATGGAACAGGGAGCGCACAAGTGTCTGAAACGATAACGCAGGCCGACGTGCTCAGCGCGGCCCCGATCCTCGATGCCGTCGAGCGCTATCGCGGCGCCATCGTCGACCTGGACGCCTCGCGGGTGCTGTCGCCCGACGAGTTCGCCAGGGCGCGAGAAGCGTTGATCGTGGCGCTAGGGCGCAACGGCCTGATGTCGGGCGATCGCGTGATCGTGGCGCTGGCCAACGGTCCCCAGTTCGTGGCCGCCTTGACGGCCATTTTGGCCTGCGAGGGATCCCCGCTGTTGCTGCACAGCAAGACGCCGCCGGCCGAACTGCACCGCTATGCCCAGCGCTTCGGCGCGCGGTTTTTGGCGTGCGAGCCGGCCGCCGAGCCGGCACTGACCGGGATCGCACGTTCGACCGTGTCCCTTAGTTTTGCGGACATGACGCCCGTGAGTTGGTCCACGTTGGACGTCTCGCAGCAGGCGTTTCCCGGTGCGATCCTGCGGGGCGTTCCGCTGCATCCGACCTCCGGATCGACCGGCTTGCCGAAGATTGCATTGCGACCGGGATTTGTGGCCATCGAGGAGGCCCGACATTACGCCGCCACGATGGCAATCGACGCCGACGACACGATCGTGGCGATTCCGCCCATGAGCCACGCGTACGGCTATGGCATGTGCGTGATGGTGCCATTGCTGACCGGCGCAAACATCGTCAGCACGCGCCGTTTCAGCGCCAAGCTGGTGAATCGCGCGTTGGCCGAGCACCCGGTCACCATCGTGCCGACCGTGCCGGCCATGTTGGACGTCTTGTCGTTCGGCAAGGGCGCCGATCTGAGTCGCACCCGCTGGGTGCTGGCGGCCGGAGCCATGCTGCCCCGACGGACCGCCGAACAGTTTCGCGCCAAAACCGGCGTGACGGCCTGCCCGCTGTACGGCACCACCGAAACCGGTGGCATTTCCGTGGCCACCACGGCCGACGGACGCGACGTGGACGGACGCGTCGGCCCGCCGATGGAGGGCGTCGTGGTCGAAACATGGCGTCAGCAGGGCGCGACCGAACTCGGCGCGGACATCGGCAAGTTGTGCGTGCGCTCCTCGTCGATGATGACCGGATACCTCGACGAGCACGGCCGCGTCGGCATGCCGCTGACCGCCGGCGGGTTCGAAACGGGCGATCTCGCCCGGCTCGACGACGACGGAGCCATTCATCTGCGCGGTCGAGACAGCGAGGTCATCAATGTCAGCGGCCTGAAGGTCGTGCCGTGCGAAGTCGAGGAAGCGATCACCGGCCTGCCGGGCGTCGTCGAGGTGAAGGTCTATGCCGGAGAGCACCGCTCGGGCACGCAGATTATCAAAGTCGCGGTGGCGGTCGACAATGGCCTGTCGGCCGCCGACATTCGCGCCCATTACGATCAACACCTGGTCTATTACAAACGGCCCCAGGCGGTCACGTTGGTCGATGCTCTGCCACGCACGCCCACGGGCAAAATCAATCGCGAGCAACTTCCTTGACGGCCCGATCGAGGCCTATCCGCGGAGACAGTTCCATGTCGCTCGTCGATTCAACGCGGTCGCCGGTGCTCGAAGATGTCTTCGCGTCGATCTTTCCATTGCCGCTAACGACTTTTGAATCGTTCATGGTCGCCGACAATCGGGCCGACTATCCGATGATGTGCGACATCGAGGTGCAGTTTCAGGGAAGCCTGGATCGGAGGGCATTCGACGCGGCGCTGACGTTTGCCATCGCGCGCAACCCCTTGATGACCGCGCGCATTGAGTGGCAGCGTGGCGGATGGGTTTGGATCCCCACGCCGCAGCTTCCGCCGGTGGACTTCGCGCCGTTGGGCACCCCACTGGACGACAGTTACACGGAGTGCGTCGATCTGACGCGACAGCCGGGCTTGCGCATTTGGGTCCGACAGGGAAGTGAACAGTCGACCGTGCTTTTACATTTTCATCACGCCTGCGCGGATGGGATCGGCACGTTTGGGTTCATCGAAGATCTGCTGGCCGGCTATGCGGCGGCCTTTCCCGACGCCCCGCCGGTCGTGCCCCGCGAGCTGCGGCCCGATCGGCTGCTGAGTCGTGGCGAGGTGGGCCTGGCCGGCCGCAGCCTTTACCGTCGAATCGCCGACACGATCGCGGGGGCCCGAGAAGGGGCCAGGTTCTTTCTGCAGGCGCCGGTGCCGCTGGCCGCCACGAGAAGCGGCTCCGATGCGGTCGACCGACCGCCGGTCCGGCCCGGGTTTCACACCGCCGTTTTGCCGCAGTCGGTGGTCGCAAGTTTGCGCCGTCTGGCGGCCACGGTCGGCGCCACGCTTAACGACGTGCTCTTGCGCGATTTGTTTCTCGTGCTGCGGAGTTGGAATGCGGCCCACGGATCGCGCGCGGACCGTCGCCGGCTACGAATTCTGATGCCCCAGAATCTACGCGAGCGCGAAGACCGTTTTCTGCCCGCGGCCAACATGTTGAGCTTTGCCTTCGTGACCCGAAAAGCCAGGTTTTGTGACCGGCCCGAGGATCTGCTGGATTCGATTCGCGAAGAGACCGCGGCGGTTCGTCGGGGTCGGCTGTCTCTTTATTTCACCGGTGGGCTCGCGGCCGTACAATCGGCCGGCGTGCTGCGCTGGCTGCTGCAAGGTCCGTTTTGTTTTGCAACCGCCGTGCTCACCAATCTCAGCGAACCCATGCGCCGCTTTGCCGGACAGTTTCCGCAAACTGCCCAAGGGTTGCTCGTGGGCAACGTCGTGTACCTGGGAATTACCGGAATCCCACCCGTGCGACGTCGGACGCGCGCCGTTTTCGGCATCTTCAACAATCCCAACCGGTTCACGATCAATCTCAAATGGGATCCGCGCAGTTATTCTGCGCTTGACGCCGAACAGTTGCTCGCCGAATATATTGCGCAACTGCACGCGACCGCCGAGAGCGTCGCAGCCGAGACGCGGCAAACCGTCGCGACACCGTGTACACTATAATGTCGCAGCCGGCGGTCCTCCTGTTCGACGCACCTCGTGGTTCCATGAAATACGTCATCGACGCACAACACTTGACCAAGATTTATGATGCCGGGGTGCAGGTGCCGGCCCTGCGCGGTGTCGACCTGCAAGTGGAACCGGCCACGTTTGTCGCCATCATGGGACCCTCCGGCTCCGGCAAGAGCACGCTGCTCAATATCCTGGGCGCTTTGGACACGCCGACCGAGGGCCGCCTGCTGCTGGAGGGCACCGACGTCGGCTCGCTGGCCGACGACCAGCGGACCCTGCTGCGTCGCCGCCGCATCGGCTTCATTTTTCAACAATTCAACCTGCTGCCGATTCTCACGGCCGGAGAAAACGTGGCCCTGCCGCTGCGGCTCGAAGGACTGCGCCCGACCGACGCCGACGCTCGGGCCGCGGAAGTGCTCGAACTGGTCGGCCTGGCCGAGCGGCGCGCCCATCTCCCAGGGCAACTTTCCGGGGGCGAACAGCAACGCGTGGCCATCGCCCGGGCCCTGGTGGCCCGTCCGGCCATCATCCTGGCCGACGAACCGACCGGAAACCTCGACAGCACCAATGGAGATCGCGTGATCGCCGTGCTTCGCCAACTCGTGGACGAGCAACGACAGACCGTCCTGCTCGTGACGCACGACTGGTCGATCGCCTCGCGGGCCGATCGCGTGGTCTATGTGCGCGACGGGCTGATTTTCGACGATTGCGATCCCCGCCAGCGGCCGCCCCACGGCGTGGGCATCGTGGAGTCGCGGGCATGATTTCTTGGGGCTATGCCACCAGCGAACTGCGGCGACGCCCTGGACGGTCGCTCTTGACCTTGCTGAGCGTGGTGATCGCCGTCGCGGCGATCGTGGCCGTCACGTCGGCCACCGCGACCACGCGCCGAGCCTACCGGCAAGTCTTCGAGGCGCTGGCCGGCCGCGCCGATTTGCAAGTCGTCGCCCGCGGCGGCGGCCGATTCCAACAGCAGGTCGCCGAAAAAATTCGCTCGCTGCCGGACGTGCGCGCGGTGGTGCCGGTGTTTCATCGCGCCACGATCATCTATGTCCACGGAAAAAAGGCCAAGGTGCTGGCCGTGGGCATCATGCGCGACGAGCCGGAATCGTTGGCCGGATACAAGCTCGTGAAAGGCCAACTGCCGGCGGCAGCCGATGAAATCGCACTGGAGATCGAACTGGCCACGGCTTTGAAAATCGACGCCGGCGACGACGTTCGGTTGTTGACCTCGCGCGGCCTGCGGCCCCACAAGATCGCCGGTCTTGTGGCTCTGGAAAATGCCGTGCGCCTGCATCAGGGTGGCATGGTGCTGGCGCCGGTCGATCGACTCCAGCGGATGTTCAACTCGCCGGGCGAGGTGGATGCCCTGCACGTCTATCTGACCAAACCCGAGCGCGCAGCGGAGGTCATCGCGGCAGGCACAGGCCTGCTGCCGGCCGAGCTGCGGCTGGCGGTGCCTTCATCTCGCAGCGGGCTGGCCGAGGAGACGCTGCTGTTGACCGAGGTCAGCCTCGATACGGTCAGCGCCCTGTCGTTTACGACCGCCGTGTTCATCGCGCTGAGCGTGTTTCTAATGAACGTCGGCGAACGGCGGCAGCAACTCTCGATTCTCAGGGCCGTCGGCGCCACGCGCCGGCAGATCGTCGGCATGGTGTGCCGCGAGGCGCTGTTGATGGGCATCATCGGAACGCTGGTCGGCATTCCGCTGGGCGTTTACGGCGGATACTTTCTGATGCACTCGATGGCCGCGATCCTGCAAACCAATCTGCCCGAGACCCCGAATCTGGGCTGGGCTCTGGCGGTGGGAAGTCTCTTCGGGCCGCTGACTTGCCTGGTGGCCGCCTGGTATCCGGCGCGCAACGCCAGCCGGGTTTCGCCGCTCGAGGGCATGCGGCCGGTGGTGACCATGCAACCGCACCGCGGACATCGGGCCACGACCATTGCAGGATTGGCTGGCGTGCTGGTGACAATTGGCCTGACGGTCGGCTCGATTCGCGGCGACATACCGATCTGGCTGGCGGTCATCGGCCTGGTGGTGGCGTTGGTCTCGATCGTGCTGCTACTGCCGATCGCGCTGGCGCCGTTGGTCAAGCTGCTGGCCTGGCCGGTTCGACGGCTGATGGCCGTCGAGGGAGAGATGGCGCAGCGGCTGGTGCTGCGCCACGCCGGACGCAGTTCGTTGACCATTGGAGTGCTGTTCATCGCCGTCGCGGCGGGGGTCGGCACGGGCAACGCCACGTTCAGCATCACCGACGATATTCGTAGCTGGTACGAACGCACGATCACCGCCGACTTCCTGTTGCGGGCCACCATGCCCGACATGAGCGGCCAGGACGCCACCAGCATCAGCGAATCGCTGCGCGACCAGCTCACCGCGTTGGACGGGGTCGAGCGAATCGACGGGGTGCGGATGTTGCGGGTCGAGGCGCGCGGCCACGACGCCATCCTGGTCGCGCGTGATTTCCATTTGTACGATCGGGCGCCGTTGGATCTGATCGGGGGCGATTCGGTTGCCGTTCTCAAGAACTTGAATCAAGACGAAATCGTCGTGGGATCGGTGTTGGCCGAGCGACTCGGCGTGCGCGCCGGAGACACCTTGGACGTGATCTTTGGCGAAAAAAGCCACGCGTTTCGCGTGGCCGGCATCGCCACCGAGTACACGTTCGGCGGCGCGGTGATCAACATCGACCGCGGCGTGGCCACGCGGATTTTCAACATCGAGGGGGTCGACTCGTTTCTGATCAAGTGCCGGCCGGACGCGACCGCGCTGTTGGAGCCGAAATTGCGCGCGTTCTCCGAAGAAAACGGTCTCCTGCTGCAATCCTTTGCCGAACTGCTGCGAATCATCGACTCGATGGTCGCCGGTGTGACCGGTGGTTTGTGGGTCATGCTCATCCTGGGATTGCTCGTCGGCGCGCTGGGCGTCGTCAATACGCTGACGATGAACGTGCTGGAACAAACCCGCGAGCTGGGAATGCTGCGAGCCATCGGCATGCGGCGCGGCCAGATCATCAACACCGTGCTCGGTCAGGCCGCCTGCATCGGCCTGGTGGGAATCCTGGGCGGCGGCATCGCCGGGACCGTGCTGGCCCGCATGATCAACATTTGCTTAGGCTCGATGTTTGGTCACTATGTCGCCTTCGCGCTGCGCCCGCTGTTCGTCGGCCCTCTGCTGGCCGCTGGCCTGGCAGTGGTGATGCTTTCGGCCTTCGTGCCGGCACGCCGAGCGGCCAACCTCAATCCGATCCAAGCCATGCGGCAGAATTAGCCGCGTGGGCGGAGCGCCAGGCATAGTCTGTCGCGCGCGATTGTCCGCAAATCTGCTGGAACTGTACCCCCGGCTCATGTTAAAGTTGTCAGTAATAGCGCCCCGGCTTCCGATTCCATGAACAAAAACTCGCCAGCTTCTGACCATCGCAAGTCGCCGGCGCGGCCCGATCGCAACCGCAAGACGTGGCTCGTCTGGGCCGGGGCGATCGCCGTCGCGGCGCTGGCGGCCGGCGCGTTGGGCCTGAATTTCTGGCAGACCGAATCGACGTCCGCCGCAACGGATCCGCCCAAGCTGAACCATTCCGCGCCCCCTGGGCCGGCTCCCGAGGGCATGGCCTGGGTGCCCGGCGGCCGTTTCTGGATGGGCGACAACGAGTATCCCGACGCCCAGCCCGAGCATCTGGTGGCCATCGACGGTTTTTGGATCGACAAGACCGAAGTCACCAACGCGCAATTCGCCCGCTTCGTCGAGGCGACCGGCTATCAAACCGTCGCCGAGCGACCCTTGGACCCGAAGGAATTTCCCAGCGTGCCGCCGGAGGATCTCAAGGCCGGCTCGATCGTCTTTCATCCGCCGAAAGAAGCGGTTTCGCTGGACGACCATCTGCAATGGTGGAGTTATGTGCCGGGCGCGAACTGGCGCCATCCCGAAGGGCCCGACAGCAATCTCGACAAGCGCGAAAACCATCCGGCGGTTCACATCTGCTGGAGCGACTCTCTGGCCTATGCCCAATGGGCCGGCAAGCGCCTGCCGACTGAAGCCGAGTGGGAGTTGGCCGCCCGCGGCGGGCTCGATCGACAACCCTTTTGCTGGGGCGGCGAGCTGCGCCCGCACAACCAGTGGCGGGCCAACACCTGGCAGGGGAATTTCCCGAACGAGAACACGGCCGACGACGGCTTTCGCGCCACCGCGCCGGTCGCGTCGTTTCCGGCCAATGGCTACGGCCTGTTTGACACCAGTGGCAACGTCTGGGAATGGTGCGCCGACTGGTACCAGCCCGACTATTATCAGTATAGCGCCCTGAGAAATCCGCAGGGCCCCGATACCAGTTTCGACCCGCTGGAGCCGGGCCTGCCCAAGCGCGTGCAGCGGGGCGGCTCGTTCTTGTGCAGCGACATGTACTGCAAGCGCTATGTGCCGGGCGCCCGCGGCAAGGGCGAGCCCTCAAGCGCCGCCAGCCACATCGGCTTCCGTTGCGCGCGGTCGGTTGCGGATCGAGGTCTCTGACTTGAAATTGCGCCTCGCAAAACGGACCGTCGTTGCACGAACCACGTTTTGCGTCCGGTGCGGACGCTAGGCTCACACTGACTCATGGCGATACGCGGCTTGAATTTTCCGCGCGCCTAGCGTTTCCGCCGCAAAACCCAAGCAGCAAACCCAACGAGACTCAAGGCCGCAAGAGCGATGCTTGAGGGCTCGGGAACGACGGTCGTTGTCAAGGTCTCTGGCTGAAAATGCACGTGGAGCCAGGGCATCACACCAAGTCCGTACCAAAAGCCATGGAAGTCGAGCGAAAAAGACTCGGCCGGAAATGTTGTTAGGTTCAAGGGTGGCAGTTGCGATAGATCCGGGCTCTTCAAAAACGTGCCCGAGGGATCGACAAATTGACAACTAGACGAATTAAGACGAATTAAAGGGACGAATTAAAGGGGACGGGAGTCATTGTTTGGAACCAGAACAAGGGTCATCGCTCAAATCTGCCAAACCGGGCACAGCCTTGTTGCTGGGTGCATTTTATCAGGCAGCAGCCCAACTTCTACGAAAACGCACCGCGAAAACACTTCCAATTGGCTCACAAACGCCTCTAGAAATCAGGCCATGCGTTTTGGGATAATGACGCCTAGCTGATCGGCCTGAGAGGTGGTTGAGGTGTCAACGGTCGTGCACGGAGCGGGTTGGTTCTTGGCCCTGGTCGCACGACCCCAAGTTAGCGCAGCG
>JBGQKM010000071.1:0-20628 GCA_041499515.1 Planctomycetia bacterium
ACCTCGTTGGTATAGAGCTTGACGTTGCCGTCGATCTTTGCCTCGACGATCACGCCGCCCTGGTCGGCAAAGCGCACGCCCGTAACGCGGCCAATCAAGATGCCGCTCTTGCGCAGCGGCGTTCCTTCGGTCACGCCCGGCGCGTCGTTAAAGTGCATGTAAATGACGTACCTGCCGCCGGGCACCAGCGAGCGGGCATCGCCAAAGAGCAACAACAGTATCCCGGCGATGATCACGGTGGACAACACCATGACTCCCACCCGGAATTTAACGACGCGTTCGTCCATGATACTTTCGTCCCCGGCCGCGGCTTGAGTCCGTCAGCCTGCCGCCGGGGTGCTTGGTCCCTAAGTTGCCTGGCGAAGATCCGCCATCTTTCGCATTTCCATGAGTCGCTCGCCCGCCTCGCCTCGCACGAATTGCGTGACCCGTGGGTCGCTCGATTGCTCGATCATGTCCGGCGGACCATCGAAAATAATCTGCGGCTCGTCCGGCGCCAGCCGGCTCAGGGGGTGGACCATGATCACGCGGTCGGCCACCTTCTGGGCCGTGCGCATGTCGTGCGTCACCACCACGCTGGTCACCGGATGTTGACTGCGGGTGCGTATCATCAACTCGTTGATCACGTCGCTCATGATCGGATCCAGGCCCGTGGTCGGCTCGTCGTAGAGCATCAACTCGGGGTTGAGCGCCAAGGCCCGGGCCAGCCCGACGCGTTTGCGCATGCCGCCGGACAGTTCGGCTGGTTTCTTGCTCACGACGCTTTCCGGCAGGCCGACTTCGGCCAGTCGCGACAACACCAACTCTTGTATTTGTTGTTCGCTGGTCTGCGTGTGCTCGCGTAAGGGAAAGGACACGTTTTGTCCGACGGTCATGCTGTCGAACAGCGCGGCGCCTTGAAACAGGAATCCAAACCGAGTCCGTTCGTGGGTCAGTTCGTGATCGTTCAACCGGGCCAGGTCCTTGCCGTCGAAAATCACCTTGCCCCGCGCAGGCCGCACCAGCCCGATCATCGTCTTGAGCAGCACGGTCTTGCCACAGCCGCTTTCGCCGATCACCGCCAGCGTTTGCCCGCGCGGAATCGTAAGATCGATGTCGCGCAGCACCGGATGGCGCGCAAAGGCGACGTCGACCGAGTGCAACTCGATCAACGGTCGGGCGATCCGCGAGCTGTCCTTACTTTGAGCGGGTAGTGCGTCCATCCGAAATCGTTTCCATGACCAGGCCAGGCCGCAAGCGATCGCGAATCATCGGCGGCGATTCTGCGGGTTGGGTTTTGTCCCCGGGTCGTCAGATCAAGCGAGTTCCCTCGGGCCATATCATCATATAGACGTTGTCCAGGGCGACGCCCAGGAAAAAATCGAGCATGAGAATCAATACGAATGAAATCACGAAGGCCGACGTGGCGGCCCGGCCCACGCCTTCGGCGCCCGGGTCGCAGTGAAAGCCGCGATAGCAACTGACCGTGGCGATCGCGGCGCCGAAAAACAGGCTCTTGAAGACGCCCGAAAACAGGTCGAAGGCGCCGACATAATCTTGCGAGTTTTGCCAATAGTGGTTCGAGTCGATGCCCAGGCCGTAAATACTGTATGTCGCCCCGCCCACGACGCCCATGAAGTCGGCCATGATGGTCAGCGTGGGGATCAGCACCAGGCACGCCAGAAAGCGGGGCACGACCAGATAGTGGATCGGGTTGGCGCCCATGCTGGACAGGGCGTCGATTTGTTCGGTCACGCGCATCGTGCCCAACTCGGCCGCCATCGAGCTGCCGACGCGGCCGGCCAACATCGTGGCCGCCAACACGGGCCCCAACTCGCGCACCAGCGACATATTGATCACTGCGCCCAACCGCGTCTCCAAATTCATCAAGCGAAACTGCGAATGGCTTTGCACGGCCAGAACCATGCCGATAAACGTGCCGGTCAAGGCCACGACCGGCAGGCTCAAGACCCCGATTTGATAAAAGTTCGGCAGCAGCGTATCGCGACGCGGCAGCCGCCGGAAAATCCATGACAGCGTGCGGAAAAAAAACTGCGACACGTCCCCCAAACCGACCATCCAATTCATCACCAAACCGCCCAGGTCGGCGATCCAATCGACCACCGCCACGAGCGGGCCGCCGTGCCGTCGGGCCCGGGTTGTCGATTGCGATGCCATGCGCGGATTGCCCCCCACGAGAACCGCCCAGGCGCAACAATGCCGGGCTATCTTTGGATACTTCGTCGCGGCGAAGATACCGCTTGAGAAAAGATTACGGGTAAGTCAGAGATGAGGAGCGGGGCAAGCTGGGCGCCCGGCAAACGGCTGGCCGGTTTGCTGGCGCCGCTAGCGACCACCTCCGACGCAATCCGTCTCTGCAAAACCAAAAACCGCCGCTCGAACCGGATCGAGCGGCGGTTTCAAGATTACGTGTCAGGCGCAGAACGCGATCGCTTAGGAGGCCTCCGGCTCGGCCGGCGTGGCGCCGGCGCCGACGGGAACCTCCTCGGGTTCGCCCACCATGCCAACGAAGAATAACTGTTTCTTGCCGCCGACTTCCTTGACGTCGACCACGATCGTGTCCTTGCCTTGGAATTCGCCCTTGAGCAGTTCCTCGGAGAGCGGATCCTCGACGAAGTTTTCGATCGAGCGGCGCAGCGGCCGAGCGCCGAAATCGGTGTTCGAGCCCTTGCGGATCAGGAACTTCTTGGCCTCGTCGCTGAGCTTCAGTTTCAAGCCGCGTTCGCCCAAGCGCTCGCGGACCTTGCCCAATTCCAGTTCGACCACTTCCTTGAGGTCGTCGAGCGTGAGATGGCGGAACACGATCACGTCGTCGACGCGGTTCAAGAACTCGGGACGGAACACTTTTTCGATCCGTTCGGTCACGCGCTGCTTCATATTCTCATAGGAAGCGTCGTCGTCCGGCTTTTGAAAACCAAACGCCGTTTCGTTCTTGATCGCTTCGGCGCCGGCGTTGGTCGTCATGATCAAAATCGAGTTGCGGAAGTCGACGTTGCGGCCGAAGCTGTCGGTCAGCCGCCCTTCTTCCATGACCTGCAACAACATGTTGAATACGTCGGGGTGCGCTTTTTCGATTTCATCCAACAGCACCACGGCATAGGGGCGGCGGCGGATCTTTTCGGTCAACTGCCCGCCTTCCTCGAAGCCGACGTAGCCCGGCGGAGCGCCAATCAAGCGGCTGACGTTGTGCTTTTCCATATACTCGCTCATGTCGATCTGGATCAACGCCTCGTCGTCGCCGAACATGAATTCGGCCAGCGCCTTGGCCAGCAGGGTCTTTCCGACGCCCGTGGGCCCGGCAAAGATGAAGCAGCCGGTGGGCCGTTTGGGATCTTTCAGTCCGCTGCGGCTGCGGCGGACCGCCTTGGAGATCGACTTGATCGCTTCTTCCTGGCTGATGACGCGCTTGTGCAGTTCGCCTTCCATCTGCATCAGCCGCATGCTGTCCTCGGTGGTCATTCGCGTCAGCGGAATGCCGGTCATTTTGGAGACCACCTCGGCGATCACTTCCTCGTCGACCACGCCGTCGGCCTCGCGCGATTTTTCGCGCCAATCGCGGGTAATGGTCTGTTTCTTTTTCTTGAGCTTGTCGGCCTGATCGCGCAGGGCCGCGGCCTTCTCGAAATCCTGATTGGCCACCGCCTCTTCCTTGTCCTTGTTGAGACCCTCGACCTCGGCGTCGATCTCCTTCAAGTCCGGCGGACGGGTCATGGCCTTGAGCCGCACGCGAGCGCCGGCCTCGTCGATCACGTCGATCGCCTTGTCGGGCAGGCAACGTCCAGTGATGTAGCGGCTCGACAGCTCGACCGACGCGGTCAACGCGTCGTCGGTGATCTGCACGCGGTGGTGCTGCTCGTATCGATCGCGCAGGCCTTTGAGGATCTCGACCGTTTCGGCCTTGGTCGAAGGTTCGACCATCACGATCTGGAAGCGGCGATCCAGCGCGCTGTCTTTTTCGATGTACTTGCGGTACTCGTCGAGCGTGGTGGCGCCGATGCACTGAATCTCGCCGCGGGCCAGGGCGGGCTTGAGCACGTTCGAGGCGTCGATCGCCCCTTCGGCTCCGCCTGCTCCCACCAGCGTGTGCAGTTCGTCGATAAACAGAATCGTGTTCTTGGCGCGGCGGACTTCGTTCATGACCGCCTTGATGCGCTCTTCGAACTGCCCGCGATACTTGGTGCCGGCCACCATCATGGCCAGATCCAGCACGACGATCCGCCGGTCGGCCAGCAGTTCCGGCACGTTGCCTTCGACCACGCGTTGGGCAAAGCCCTCGACGATGGCCGTCTTGCCCACGCCGGCCTCGCCCAACAGCACGGGATTGTTCTTCGTGCGGCGGCTGAGGATCTGGATGGCGCGTTCGATTTCTTTTTCGCGGCCGATCACGGGGTCGAGCTTGCCCTGGCGGGCCAGTTCGGTCAGGTCGCGTCCGAAGCTATCCAAGGCCGGGGTTTTTGATTTGCCGCTCTTGGGCGACTCGCCGCCGCCACTGCTGCCGCCGCGTTCGCCGCCGGCCCGCTCGCTCCCCTCGCCCCCTTCCAGGCCATGGCCCAGCAGGTTGAGGACTTCCTCGCGCACTTCTTCCAGCTTCAGGCCCAGGTTCATCAGCACTTGCGCGGCCACGCCTTCCTGTTCGCGGAGCAAGCCCAGCAGGATGTGCTCGGTGCCGACGTAGTTGTGGTTCAGATTGCGGGCTTCTTCCATCGAGTATTCGATGACTTTCTTGGCCCGGGGCGTTTGCGGCAGCTTGCCCATGGTCACCATGTCGGGACCGCTTTGCACCAGCTTCTCGACTTCGAGTCGGATCTTGCGCAGGTCGACATCCAGGTTCTTCAAAACGTTGGCCGCCACGCCGCTCCCTTCCTTGATCAGGCCCAACAGCACGTGCTCGGTGCCGATATATTCGTGGTTGAAGCGCTGGGCCTCCTGGTTGGCCAGTTGCATGACTTTTCGGGCGCGGTCGGTAAATCGCTCGTACATGGTGCTCTCTCCATTGGGGGCGGAATCAATCGCTAGCCGGCAGACCCGAAACGGGCTGCCGACTCCTGACCGCCGCTATTGATAATGATGCGCTTTTCTTGGTTGGAATGCGCTGTGCCGCGTTGACTTTTCAGCAAAAAAACCGACGATCGTACGAGACTTATGACCCTTACGCCGCTTGCGGCGACGACTGTTGGGAAGGGTTATCGATGGCGGGGTTTGCGTTGGTTGCCGAGCCGTCGGCTTGACTCTCGGCGATCCATCGTTTTTCGGCCACGATTTCCCGAGCCCAATGGTCCGCGTCTCGGAGCCGCTCCAAGCGGTGGATTTGATCGAGGGCTTCCCGATACCGTCGCGTATGCCGCAGCAAGGTGGCCAGCAAGAGCCGGGCTTCCACATCGCGCGGATGCAAGTGCAACAGGCGACCCAAAATCGTTTCCGCTTCGAACCAACTCCCCTGTAAGTATTCGCTCAAGGCCTCCCGAAACAATACCTCGGCCGAGGTTGCCCCATGCGGCGCCGGTCCACCCCGGCCATACCAGGCCGAGAGGACGGCCGAACCGGCCCACAGCGCGCCGATCGCCAGCCAACCAAGCCGCAAATGCAACGGGCTGAGCAGTTCGACCCACACGAAACTTGCCAATATCAACAAGTCAAGGAGGACCGCAAATCCCGTTGCCAACAACAATCCCGACCCGAAGCCCCAGGTCCATAACTGGGGTAATCCTGGCCAAAGATACGTCGCCCGCGGCATCCTGCGCATCGAAAGTCGGCTCCTGCCTTAGCGTGCGTGCCACCGCTGCGGTAGCATGAAACGCCTGGGAATTCTATCTTTAAAAACCCCTCAGATCAAGGCAACTGAGTGTGCCACTTGAGGTTAGGAATCAAATTCCGCCTGAGCTTGCTGGCATGCGGTTCGCCTCAGATGTGCCAAAATCGCGGATCTACAGGACTTGCGCGGCCGGGCCTGAACTCTGCAGTTTCGTCTTTATCACCACGAGTTTCGCTCCACACGCTCGAAGTCTAGATTGGACATATGCGATTTCAGTTGACTCCCGCCGCCGAGCGTGCGCTGTCGGCCGCTGCCGCTTGGGCCAGTTGTGCCGATCGTAACGAACTGCACGTGCCCGAGGTGCTCTTGGGCTTGCTGGCCGAACCGGAGTGCCGATCGGCTTTGCTCCTGGCACCTTACGGAATCGACACCGCGGCGGTTCGCCGCAAATTTGTCCATTTGGCGCCGGTCGAGCCCGCCGACCCACAACGGGCGACTCGTTTTTCGTCGGAGACCTTGGCCTGTTTCAACACGGCCGAGAATCTGCTGATCGATTATCCGCGTCCGCTGGTTCTGGCCACCGAACATCTGCTGTTGGGCATCGCGGCGACGTCCAACGAGGTTGCGGCCTGGCTGGCCGAGTGCGGACTCTATGCCGACGCCCTGGAGGCCGAAGTGCATCGCCTGGCCGGCCACCAGCCGGGACCCTTGCCATTGGACACTTCGCAGGATGCCACGGCCTGGGTGAACGTCGACGAGCCGGACTCAAACCCCGAGTCGCGCGGCGAGCCGACGCCGCAAGAACAACTCGCGACGCTGCGCATTCTCGACGCGGCAGCCAACCGCGCGGGCGAGGGACTGCGGGTGATCGAAGATTACTTGCGGTTCGTCCTGGACGATCGGCATCTGACGACCTACTGCAAGAGCATTCGCCACGAGCTGGCCGCCGCTTTGCAATTCTTGTCCGCCGCCGAGCGTCACGCGGCCCGCGAAACTCTCTCCGACGTCGGCACCCGGGTGACGCTCGATGCCGAACAAACTCGCGGCGACACGGCCGCGGTCTTGCAGGCCAATTTCAAGCGCGTCGAGCAGGCGCTGCGCAGTTTGGAAGAGTTTTCCAAGACGCGTTGGCCCGAGGCCGCCGCCTCGCTGGAGCAACTGCGCTATCGGGTCTACACGCTGGAGCGTGCCGTCGATATTACTCGCTCGAGCTTGCAGCGGCTGGCCGAGGCCCGGCTGTACGTGCTGGTGGATGGGCGCGCGTCAGCCGAAGATTTTGAAGCAATGGTCGAATCCTTGGTCGGCGCGGGCGTCTCGGCAATCCAGTTGCGCGACAAGCAGTTGGCCGACCGCGAACTGCTCGGGCGGGCTCGGCTGCTGCGGCAAGCGACGCAAGGCACTCAGTCGCTGTTTATCATGAACGACCGGCCCGACCTGGCCGTGCTCTCGGGGGCCGATGGCGTGCACGTCGGCCAGGATGAGTTGACGGTCAAGGACGCGCGGCGAATCCTGGGGCCGAGCGGCTTGATCGGCGTCTCGACCCATTCGCTCCAGCAAGCTCGCGCGGCGGTGCTCGAAGGGGCCGACTACCTCGGCGTCGGGCCGACGTTTCCCTCAGGCACGAAGTCGTTTTCCGAGTTCACCGGTCTTGAGCTGTTGCGCGCCGTGCAGGCCGAAATCCGATTGCCGGCTTTCGCCATCGGCGGCATCACCGCCGACAATTTACCGCAAGTGCTGGCCACGGGTTTCACGCGCGTGGCCGTCGCCGGCGTGATCGCCGACGCAAAAGATCCTGCCGCGGCCGCGCGGCAATTGCTGGCGGCACTGGGACGTGCGGAGCCTGCGTGATCCGGACCCGAGGCCGGCGCCACTGGCACACAAGGCCCTCTTGGATCGGCCACATCCAACGCGCGTCACGAGGCCGGCTCGTCTGGGGGCGCTTGCAGCAGCTCTTGGATCAGGGCCGCCATCTCGCGCGCGCTGCGAGAGCCGTAGCCAACCCAAAACCCGCGAATGGTCCCCTGTCGATCGAGCACCAATGTCGTCGGATAGGCAAATCCGCCCAGATCAAGCCCGATGTCCAGCGCGCGGCGGCTGGCGGCGTTCTGGTCGGCGTAGGTCGGAAGCGTGACTTTGCTCGCGTTTAAAAACTCAAGCGTCTCGCTGTGCAGCGTGTCCAGGCCCTCGTCGTTCCCCTGGCCGCAGGAAACCGCGTACAGACGAAAATCGTCTTGCTTGCCAAACCGGGCCGCCAGCTCGACAATCTCGGGAAACTCGAGCCGGCACGGCGGGCACCAGGTTCCCCAAAAGTTCATCAGCGTCACGCGGCCGCGCAAATCGTCCAGCGACACCGATTGAGAATCGCCGGTCAGCGGTTCTAATTGCAGGTACGGCAGTCTGCGCCCGATCGCCGGCCCTTGGGTGCCCTGCGGCCGGAGTCGCAAGCCGCCTATGACGACCAGATACACCAGCGCCACGGCGGCCAAGAGCGCCAAGGAAATCCACGTCCACGGGCGACGACGACCTTGCGAAGCGGATTGCGAATCAGTTGCGTTCACCGCTGGACTTTCTGACAATGGTGTTTCTCGTGACAGACCCTATGAACCGATCCACGGCCGACGGGCATCGGGTGTACGTATGCTGATTGAAGTCGAACAGAAATTTCCGGTCTCCGATCCCAGCGCGCTGGAACGGCAGTTGGCCGCGCTGGGCGCGGTACATCGAGAAACGGTCGTGCAGGTCGATGATTACTTTGCCCACCCCCAACGCGACTTCGCCCGCAGGGACGAGGCCCTGCGGCTACGGCGGGTCGGCCCGCTTAACTATATCACTTACAAGGGTCCCAAGCTCGACAGCACGACCAAGACCCGGCGGGAGATCGAGATCCAACTGGCCGCCGGAGAGCAAGCGGCCGCCGACGCCAACAGCCTGCTGACGGCCCTCGGGTTCGCCCGGGTCGCCGAAGTCCGCAAACGTCGGGCGCACTCGACGCTCCGCTGGCAAGATCGCGAAGTGAGCGTGGCATTGGACCAGATCGCCGAGCTGGGCCATTTCGTGGAGTTGGAAATCGTTACCGACCAGGCCGACATGGCGACGGCGCAGGCGTGTATCGCCTCGTTGGCCAGCCAATTGGGACTGATTAACAGCGAGCGGCGCAGCTACTTAGAGCTGCTTTTGGAGTTGCCGAAACGCGGCCAGACTCCCTAGCCACCCGCTTTTCAGGCGGCACGCCGGAATTTTGTGAGAATCCGTGCCTGCCGGGCAAAGATGCTTGACATCGACGCGGCGGCTGATCGAAAATGGCGCCGTTTCAGTCGCCGTATCCCCGAAAGTCGACGCTCGATGGCCGCAGCGCTAGCATCGCGGGTATGGACGCGGTAGACTGTGGGCCAAGGCTTAGGACATCTTTTCGAAAGGACCCCAATTATGAAGTCTCGCCTCTGTGTTGCAGCGCTTGTTGTTGTTGCGTTGGTGGCGGCCCATTCGTTGCGTGCCGCCGACGAAAAACCGGCGTTGAAGTGCCCCGTTTCGGGCAAAGCGGTCGACGCCACGAAGACCCTGGATTTCAACGGCGGCAAGGTGGCGTTCTGCTGCGCCAATTGCCCCAAGGCTTTTGCGAAAGATTCCAAGAAATTCGCGGGAAAGGCTAACTTGCAATTGGTCCAGAGTGGCCAACTGAAACAAGTCAAATGCCCGCTGACAGGCAAGGACTGTGCCGCCGACAAGTCGGTTCAAGTCGAGGGCGTGAAGGTCAGCTTCTGCTGTGGCAATTGTTTGGCCAAAGCCACGAAGCTCACCGGCGACGAGCAGATCAATCTGCTGTTTAGCGATACCTCCAAGGGTTTCAAGCCCGCCACTAATTAAGTGGCTCGGCGGACAGTGCGATCACACAGGGGCGTTCCCAGGGCGGGAACGCCCCTTGTTTTTGCGCTTCGTCCGTGGCGCTTTTTGCGCGAATTGCCGGGGGTTTTTTCTTTCCCAAATGCTGCCCGGTTTGTTGGCCAAAGCATGAAAACTGCACTTTACGCGGCCGGGTGAAGTTTGGGATACTTCGCGCGCTGCCGGTTGCCGAAGGATTTGGCACGTATTTGTGGCAGGGCTGGAAATGGTTCATTACTCGGTGTTGATCCCGCAACGGGATTCAGCGGGCGCATGCGGCCGCTTGTTGCCGCAACTGTGCCAGGTGCTGGACGACCTGCTTCTGAGTTATGAGATTCTTTGCATTGACGATGCCTCGGCGCCCCCGGCGGCCAGCGCCTTGAGGGCGTTGCTTGACGAATACGCAGCGCTGCGTCTGCTGCGTTTCGATCGACCTCGCGGCACCAGCGCCGCGCTGTGCGCCGGCCTGGCCGCCGCTCGCGGCGAGTTGATCGTCGCCCTGGATGTGCGAACCCGTTCTGCCGCATCCAACATTCCGCAACTGATCGCGCGGCTCTCGCAACACGACCTGGTCTGCGCCCGCAGAGAACGATCGCTGGGCGGCGAACTGGGCGAGCGGCTGGCGAGCGTGTCGCGTTGGATCGCCGCCGATCCCGGTTTGTACCCCTCGGAAGATTTGTTTTGGGCCGCGCGTCGCGAGGCCGTCTGTGGCCTGGCACTGGCCCGGGGCGCCTTTCGGGTTTTGCCGACGCTAGTGGCTCGCCGCGGGTTTCGCGTTTGCCAATTGACGCTGGCCGACGGACTGCCGCCGCAAGGCACGACCTATCGGCCCTCGCTCGTCCAGCGCCTGGCCGCGCGCTGGCTCGATCGACGCTTCGAGCCACACCTGGCCAGCGAACTGGCACGCCAGGGCGCGGCGCAACCGCGGCTGGCGTTGGCCCGCGTCGACCGCGCCCGCAGCCGCGTCGTTCCACAGCCGGCGCTGCTGCCGCTGGAACAAGAGCGTCGCGACTCGGCCTGATGCCACTGCTTCGAAAACACTCCCCGATGTCAGGCCGTATGAAGATCTTTTTTTCCGCGGGCGAACCGAGCGGCGATCTGCACGGGGCGAATCTGATTCGGCAGTTGCGCAAGCGCTGCCCCCGGCTCGAAGCCGTCGGCTATGGCGGGCCCGAGATGGCCCAGGCCGGCTGCCGGCTGCACGCAGACCTGACCGCTCTGGCCGTCATGTGGCTGCTGCGGGTGCTGGTCAACCTGCACAAGTTCCTGGCCTTGGCCGGACGCGCCGACCGAGCCTTCCGCCATCAGCGGCCCGACGCGGTGGTGCTGATCGACTATCCAGGATTCAACTGGTGGATCGCGCGGCGGGCCAAGGCGCACGGCATTCCGGTGTTCTATTACGCGCCGCCACAGATTTGGGCCTGGGCGGGCTGGCGGATTCGAAAGATGCGCCGCTTCGTGGATCACGTGCTGTGCAGCCTGCCGTTCGAGGCCCGCTGGTTCGCCGAGCGCGGCTGCAACGCCACCTTCGTGGGCCATCCCTTTTTTGACGAAGTGCGCCGCCAGCAATTCGACGCGCAATTTCTGGCCAGGCATCGCGATCCTCAGCGACCGCTGGTCACGATTTTGCCCGGCTCGCGCACGCAAGAAGTCGTCCACAACCTCAAACATTTTCTGGCGGCCGCGCGGCTCATTCAGGCTCAGGTCCCCAACGTTCGTTTCGCCATCGCCAGTTTCAAGCCACACCAGGCGCAACTGGCCCGCGCGGCGGTGGCCGAAAGCGGATTGCCGATCGAAGTCTTCGTCCGCCGCACGCCCGAACTGATTCACCTGGCCGAATGCTGCCTGGCCGTATCGGGTTCGGTCTCGCTGGAACTGCTCTACCAGACGAAGCCGACCGCGATCCTGTACTGGATCACGCCGCTGGCTTTTGCCATCCAACGCCGGTTTCGCAAGGTGAAGTACATCACGCTGGTCAACCTGCTGACGACCGAAGATTTGTTTCCCCTCGATACGACGCCCTACGACCCCGACGGCCCGGACGCCCAGCGCGTGCTGTTTCCTGAATACTTGACGTGCCAGGACAAATCGCCGCAGCTCGCCCGCCACGTGATCGGCTGGCTGTCGCAGCCGCAAGAGCGTCAGCGGCTGATCGACCGGCTGGCGGCACTTCGGGCCGAGGTCGGGCACGGGGGGGCCTCGAGCATCGCGGCCCAGTACATTCTCGACCAATTGGCTCGCCGCCCGGTGGCCGTCCCGCGACCCCACTTTACTGCGCCGCCCGCGTTGGCCGCCGCCAGTGCCGACCTTTCGCCCACCGCCGCGGCCTGAAGCACGCGGACCGCCGGGTCGGCGTATGCTAAACTTAAGGAGCCGGACGAGACCGTCCCAACGGAGAAACCGTGCACCTGGCGTCGCGTTGTTCTTCGAGCGGCCGGAAATTGGAGATTGCGTGTTACTCAACGAGCCGCCACGAAGTCCCTACGACCTGCACTTCCGCGTACTGGGCATTCCCGTCCGCGTCCACCCGATGTTTTGGCTGGTGGCTTTGCTGCTGGGCCTGGGGGGCAACCAGCAGCCGGTGCCCATGCTGTTCTGGATCGGCGCCGCCTTTGTCTCGATTTTGATCCACGAACTGGGTCACGCATTGACGGCGCGGGCCCACGGGTGGCAGCCGGCGATTACGCTGCACGGCTTCGGCGGCCTGGCGTCGTATCGGCCCACGTATGATTCGGCGTGGAGTCAGATTCTGGTGACAATCGCCGGCCCTGGCGCGGGCTTTGCCTTCGCGGCGTTGATCCTGGGGTTCCTGGCCGCGACCGGACATCGCGTCGAGTTCGGCTGGCATTACCACACCGTGTTGCCGATCGCCTATGAGGCTTTCGAGTCTGCCAAAGCCAATATGCTGGTGAGCGATCTGCTGTACATCAATATTTTCTGGGGGCTGGTGAATTTGCTGCCGGTCTTTCCGCTGGATGGCGGCCAGATTGCGCGGGAGTTGCTGGGGCTGGTCAATCAAAAGGACAGCCTGCGGCAGTCGTTGTGGCTCTCGGTGATCACGGCGGTGGCGGTGGCGATTCTGGCGCTGACGAAGCTGGACGACAAGTTCATCGCGTTGTTTTTCGCGTACCTGGCGTACACCAGTTACCAGGCGCTGCAGGCGGCGTTCGGTCCTGGGGGCGGGCTGGGAGGATTCCGGTGACACGTGGGCGACGCACCGAAATCCGCCGATTGACCCCCGACGGCGTCCCGCGGCGAGTCGTGCTCTTGGGAGCCAGCAATCTGACCAAGGGCATCGGCACGATTTTGGAGACGGCCTACCGCGCCTGGGGGCGGCCGCTGGAAGTGCTCGGCGCGCTAGGGCACGGTCGATCGTATGGCCGCACGAGCAGCCTGTTGGGCCGGCAATTGCCAGGCATTCTGGAATGCAGCCTGTGGGCAGACCTGGCCGCATTGCCGCCGGCTCCCACGGCGGCCCTGGTGACCGACATCGGCAACGATTTGTTCTATGAAGAACCGACCGAGCGGATTGCCGCGTCGGTCGAGCGGTGCCTCGACCATTTGGCGGCCGTGCAAGCCCGAACGGTCGTCACGTTGTTGCCGGTCGAGAATCTACAGACCCTTTCCAGGGCCCGATTCCAGTTGCTGCGGAGCGTGTTTTTTCCGCGTAGCCGGGTCGGATTGGAGGAGGTGAGCCGCCGCGCTTTCGCGCTGAACGAGCAGGTGCGGCGGCTGGCCGTGGAGCGTGGCTTTGCCCTGGTGCGTCATCGCACGGCCTGGTACGGGTTCGACCCGATCCACATCCGCTTTCGGCAGCGGCCGGCGGCATGGCGCGAGATACTGGCTTCCTGGTCGTCGTCGACCGAACGGTACGAGCCGGCCGGCAACGCCTTGGCGCGAACGCTCTATTTGCGATCGCGAACGCCGGCCTGCCGCCGCGTTTTAGGTTTCGAACAGCGCGCCGGCCAGCCCTCGGGCCGATTGAACGACGGCACGACGGTCGCGATCTATTGAGCGATCTTCTGGCGGCCGGACGTTGCTTCGGCATTTTGCTTTCGAGGCTCTCGTCCCGCTCTAGCGCGCGGTTGTGTTGACGATTCGGGTGGTCGATTTTCAATCGTGTTCAACGCGCGCATCGCACGGCTGCTTTGCTTCGGCGCGCGGCGCGAAGAGCTCGACGGTCGACCGGCGGGTCTTGGCGGCCAGGAAAAAACTTTCCAGGAAAGGCAAGTTTTATGGAAAATCATGTTGCACAATTCAGAAATACTTGTACAAATAACATTCAGATCTTTCCTGAACTTGCGTGTGTTAGGTTTTCTTGCGGCTCAAGCGACGAGGCTTGGCTCAAGAGAGCCTTCGGTTTTTTTGTTCAGGGTGGGACTCGCTCGGAGCACATGTGACTTGGAAGTCACCGAGACGGATCTTGCCGAAACTTTTTTAGGAGGACGGACTGTGGCCAAGAAGAAGAAGAAAGCTGCTGCTAAGAAGGCTGCCCCCAAGCGCAAAGCCAAGAGGAAGAAGAAGTAGTTTTCTTCGCGAGCGCCCCAGCGCGTGAGTGCCTGGGCGCCGCCAACCGCTAACGAAAAAGCGGATTTTGAATCCAACGAGAAAGAGCCGTTCGGGTGGCAACATCCGAACGGCTCTAACGTTGCGCAAAGAGCCCACGCCGCACGCGATAAGCCCCAACCCTATTGGGGTTTATGATCAAACAGCCAGCGTCGGCAACGGGGCCGATTCTCGCTTCGCCCGCGGCAAATCACGCACCAGGTTTTCGCAGATGGCCAGCAGGTATTTGCCCGCCGCGGGGTCGTCGAAATTCGCGGCCGTGCGGCCTTCGTCCCCCGTGATTCGGATCGCGATCTGGATCGGCACTTCGCCCAAGAACGGGATGTCCAGGTCGGCCGCGCGGCGCTTGGCGCCGCCGCTGCCGAAGATGTCATAACGCTTGCCGCAATCGGGACAGACAAAGCCGCTCATGTTCTCGACCATGCCCAAGATCGGAATGTTGACTTTGCGGAACATGGCCACGGCTTTCACGGCATCCAAAAGCGCGACGTCCTGCGGAGTGCAGACCACGACCGCACCGGTCAAGGGCAGGAGCTGCGACAGGGTCAAGGCGATATCCCCGGTCCCCGGGGGCATGTCGATGATCAAATAGTCCAGTTCGCCCCAGGCCGTGTCGCGCAAGAACTGCGTGATCGCCCCATGCAACATCGGCCCGCGCCATACCACGGCTTCGCCCGGCGGCACCAAAAAACCCATCGAGATCACTTTCAACCCCGAGACTTCAATCGGCTGAATGCGATTCTCAATCACCTCGGGCCGGCGATTGACGCCCAACAGATGCGGAATGCTGGGGCCATAGACGTCGGCGTCCATCAGTCCGACTGTGCTGCCGGCCCGCGACAATCCCAAAGCCAGGCTGGCCGCGATCGTGCTCTTGCCGACGCCCCCCTTGCCCGAGCCGACCGCAATCACGCTCTTGACCGTCAGCCCAAGCTGGCCGATTTTCTCCGGTGGCCGGTCGTGGACCGCCAGTTGGACCTTGACGTTCTTCAGCTTGGGAAAATGCTCACGCAGCCGCTTCACCAACCGGTCGTGGGTTTCCTGCCACACGATGGCCGAATGAGTCGTCAGGGCCAGCGTCATCGAAAGCGAGTCGCCGTCGACCTGAACGTCGTGCGCCTGCTGAGTTTCCGTGACGCTCAGTCCCGTTTCCGGATCCGAAAAACCCTCCAAAACCGCCATCACGGCGCTCGTGTCGACTTGCCCTTCGGTCATGGAACCCATCCTTCCGGAAAAAAATCAGGCTTCACAATTCAGTTTTGAAATCCAACCCGCCGAGTGTCGCTGGCCCGAAAACCGGGGCCACGAAAACAATGTGCCTCGTCCGCTGTTTCGTCCATCCGACCGGCGCGGGCACGACCCGCAAACGTCACTTTCAGGTCATGGCGACGTCGCTCCAGGGGAGCGAATCCCAGATGAGCGCAACGGCGCTTGCGCGCGACGCCGGAATCGTCTCCCAATGGCGGCTGGCCAGCCGTGCCAGGGTTTCGGACTCGCGCGGCGAGGTGGTAAAGTGGACGGCACCGGCCTCGCGCATCAGCCACTCGTAGGACTCCCAGCCCCGCTCGGCCAGCACCACGGCCCGGGCGCGCGGAAACTTCTGACCCAGGCCGGTCAACAAATCCAGCACGCCCGCGAGGTTTTCGCGCGTCAATTCCAACGCCAGCAGGCTGTCGGGCGCCTCGGCCAATGCGTCGAGACACTCGGCCAGCCGGCGCGTCTGCCGCAAGCGAATCTCATCGGGCAGGAACCGCCGCACAGCCGTGGCCCAGGTTCCGGTCCGCTCGCACACGATAACTCCGGGTCGGATCATTGTTTTTTCCCAGCAAGGCGTGGTCGTTCCGGTTTCATCGTAGAGGGGCCATGGGCCTTTGACAAGCAGCCGCTCGACGCCGCGGCATGAGCCCAACCCGAGCGGCGCCGCTAGGGCGTGTTCTGGCCGTCGGGTTGTTCCAATCCGAGTTGAATCAGTCGGCGGTAAAGGCGGGGCCGGGTCAACCCCAGCAGTTTGGCGGCCTTGCTCTTGTTGCCTTTGGCGCGGCGCAGCGCGCGGACGATTAGCTCTTTTTCGACGCGGGCCAAGAAGTCTTCCAGCACGATCGGCTCTTCGCGGCGCGGCGGATGGCTGGCCGCCTCGGCGGCCAACGCGATACGCTCTGGCAGGTCGGGCGTGTCGACTTCGATCGCGTGGGCCCGGGCGTGGGCCTCGCGGGCCATGGCGGCCAACTCGTCGACATTTCCCGGCCAGGGATAGGCGGCCAACCGATCGAGCGCCTCGGGCGTAAAACGGCCGAGTTGCTTGAGGCTCTTGGCGTTGGCTTCCTCCAAAAACGCCTGGGCCAAAAGCGGCAAGTCTTCCAGCCGCTCGACCAGCGGCGGCAATTCGATCGTGATCGTGCTGAGAGCATAGGCCAGTTGCCGCGAAAATTCGCCGGCGGCCACCCGCGGGGCCAGCGGCTGGCTGGCCGTGGCGATCACGCGCATCCGCAGCGCGCGAGAAGCGAGCATCTCGGCCAGCTCACGCTGGGCCTCGGCCGCCAGGCAATCGACGTCGCTCAACAGCAACGTGCCGGTGGGCTGTTTGGATTCCGCGTTCCGCAGGTTGAGAGATCGCAGCGTGGCGCGTAGAGCATTGGGTTCCAACACGGCGCAGGCCAAGGGCGTCAGCCCGCCCGGCTCGCGCTGAGCGTAGTGGATCGCCTTGGCCGCATGCTCCTTGCCGGCGCCCTGGGGACCGACGATCAGCACGTGGGCATTCGAGCCGGCGGCCAGTTCGATTTGCTCCCGCGCCCGGGCGATGGCCGGACTGCCGCCGATCAGGCTATCGGTCCGATAACGGGCGGCCGCCTCGTGGCGAAAGCGGCGTACCAGTTCGTGCAATTCAAGATCGCGCCGCCCGGCGTCGCCGGCGGCATTCGCGGTCTCGCAGGCCGGACATTCGCAATCGTGCTGCTCCAGAATGGCCAGCACCGGCGCGCTGTCGTTCTGGCCGTCGTCGAGCGGAAAGAAATGGCCGCGGCGAAACATCAGCCGGCCATCCGGCGCGGCGCAACTGACCACGGCGGTTTGTCGCTGGCCGGAAAACACCTCAGGCGGCGGGCACAGCCCGGCGGCCACGTCGGCCCCCTGGGCCAAGACGGCAGGCGTATGGTAGACGCATTGCTGGCCCAGCAGTTCGCCGACTTTGGTTCCGGCCCAGCGAGCGCAGGCCGCGTTGCAAAAGACGATCCGCCGGTCGTCGTCCAGCACGTAAATCGGCGTGACGCTATCGTCCCAGAGCCTGGCCAGATCGCCGGCGATCATTCGAGAGCGCGCCATGAAAGTTCTCTGACATCCGATCGGCCCGATTCCTTTAGCATAGTCGCCGGCCGCGGGGATCTCCACCGCAACGTTAAATCGGCGCGCCGAACCTCGGGCGTTTTAGCGGTCGACCAGAGCGGCCGGGGCCGATTTAGGGGCGGCCGTCGAACGATTCGCTGGCTGCCGCCGGGCGGATTCGATCGGCGCGGCGTCCGGCGGCGCGAAGGTCGATTGCGCGGCCCGGCTGGCGCGTTGGGCTTGCTCGATCGACGGGCCGGAGTAGCAACCGATGCCCAACACCAACGCCGCGCAGACCGTCATGGCCCAAGCGGCGCCGCTGCCGCCATGCGCTTCGGGCCGGGCGAGCGCGGGACGGAAGTACATGACACCGACGATGCGCAGATAGTAGGCGGCCGAGATCGCCGCGTTGAGCGCGCCGACCACGGCCAGCGCCAAGAACCAGGGCCAGAGGCTGCTGCCGCCGACGTCGGAGTTTTTGGCATCGACGCCCAGGGCCCCAGTAAAGAGCATGAGCTTGCCCCAGAAGCCGGCCAGCGGCGGCACGCCGGTCAGCGAGAACATGAACACGGCCATCGCCGCGGCGGTCTTGGGATAGCTTCCGGCCAAACCGGAGAGTTGCTCGACCGTGTCGAGCGGACGCCCCGCGCTGCTCAGATAGGTCAACGCGGCAAAGGCCCCGGCCGTGGCGGCGGCATAAACAAGCAGGTAGAAGAAACTCGCGCCGACGCCGTCGAAGTGGTTGGCGTCGGTGGCCCCGCCCGCCACGGCGAATCCGACGGCCAGCCCGATCAGCATATATCCCGCATGCGCGATCGACGAATAGGCCAACAGCCGCCGCACGTTGCCCTGCCACAGTGCCACGAGGTTGCCCAGGGTCATGGTGACCATGGCCAGCGCCAGCGCAAGCTGCCATCCCAGCCGCTCGGTGCCGGGCATCGCGACCAACGTGATCCGCACCAGGGCCACCAGCCCGGCGATCTTGGGCACGACGGCCAACAAGCCTGCGTTCGGATTGGTCGTTCCCTGATAGACGTCGGGGGCATAAAAGTGGAACGGCACGATGGTCAGCCGAAAGCCGAGCCCGGCGAAGATCAGCACCAGCGCCAGCCGCGCAAAAGCGGCCGTGCCGGCGGCCTGGGGACCCGCGGCGGCCAGCGTATGTTGAATCTCGCGCAGGCTGGTGGAGCCGGCGGCCCCATACAGAAAGCTAAAGCCGTAGAGCAGCAGAGCCGAGGATAGCACGCTCAAGAAGAAGTACTTGGTGCCCGACTCGAACAACTTGGAGCCGCGCCCGAGAAACAACAGGACGTAGGTGGGAATCGAGACCAGCTCCAGCGCCGCGAAGAACAACACCAGGTCATTGGCCAGGGCCACGAGCATCAGCCCGGCGACGATCATCAACAGCGAGCCCATGAACTCGGAGGCTTCGGCATGTTCCGACCAGCGCGCGGCGAGCATGACGAACACCAGCCCGACGCCCAAAATGGCCCAGCGCAGCGTCGTCGAAAACAGATCGACCGCGATCGGCCCGCCGGAACTGCCGGTGGCCAGCGCCGCTTGAACCGTGGGGGCGGATCCTTGCTCATAGAGGGCCACGCCAGCCAACAGGATCGAGGCGGCCGCCAACCAGCTCCAGCCCGGCCGCGATGGCAAAAAAGCGCCTCCCAGATACACCAGGGTCGCCATTAGCGCCAGGATCAGTTCCGGCAGCAGCAGGTACACGGTTTCACTCGACACGCGTCAACTCCTCCCCGGATTGCGGCGGCTGGCGCACCAGTGCCGGATGATTCCGCGGTTGCCGCTCGAGCAGGGCCTGCTCGGCCAGCCGGGTCATCGGCTCGAGGGTCGGCCGCATGCGGCTCAAGAAAAAGTCGGGCTGCAAGCCGATCCAGAAGATAAACACCATCAGAGGCGCCAGGGCCGCCATTTCGCGCAGCGACAGATCGCGCACCGGCGGTTGGCCAGGCGCATGCTCGGTTTCTTTCAACACGCCGAAGAACACGCGCTGGACCAGGTAGAGCATGTACCAGGCCCCCAGCACCACGCCGAAGACGGCCAGCACGGCCATGGTTTTGTACGCCATGACCCAAGCCTCCGGCGCCGAGGCCCAGGCCCGCTGGAACATGCCCAGCAAGATCAGAAACTCGCCGGCAAACCCGTTCAGGCCCGGCAGTCCGATGCTCGAGAGCGTAAAGAGCACGAAGAAGAAGGCCAGCACGGGCGTGCGACGCGAGAGGCCGGAGAGTTGGCGAATTTCGCGGGTGTGATAGCGTTCGTAGATCATGCCCACCACGGCAAACAGCCCGCCGGTGGACAGCCCGTGATTGATCATTTGCAGCACGCCGCCTTGCACGCCCAGCCCGGTAAGCGCGAACAGGCCGAGCATGCAGAATCCCAGATGGCTGACGCTGGAATAGGCGATCAGCCGCTTGATGTCGCTTTGGGCCAGCGCCACCAGGGCGCCGTAGAGGATGCCGGCCACGGATAAGCCCAGCAGCCAGGGAACGCAGGTGGCGGTGGCCTCAGGCAGCATGGGAATGCTGAAGCGGGCAAAACCGTAGGTGCCGATCTTCAAGAGGATGCCGGCCAGAATCACGCTGCCGGCCGTGGGCGCCTGGACGTGGGCCAACGGCAACCAGGTGTGCAGCGGAAACAGCGGCACCTTGATGGCAAACCCGGCGAACAGCGCCAGGAAGATCCACAACTGATACGGCGCGGCAATCGGATGGCCGGCCAGGCCCTCGGTCAGCTTCGAAATCGAAAATGTCATCAGGCCGGAGTCCGAGTGGTTGTAATCCCACAAGACGATCGCCAGCAGGCCCAAGAAGGTGAGCACGCTGCCGGCAAACGTATAGAGAAAGAACTTTCCGGCGGCATGGCGGCGATCCTCGCTCCCCCACACGCCGATCAAAAAGAACAGCGGAATCAGCGTGAACTCGAAGAAGACGTAGAACAGGATGACGTCGCGGGCCGCAAAGACGCCGAGCATGCCGCTGCCGAGCATGAGCAACAGACCGTAGTACAACGCCGGGCGGTCGACGATCGCCTCCCAACTGACCAGAACCGAAGTGAGCAACAAGAGCGACGCAAGGCCGAACAGCCACAGGCTC
>JBGQKM010000072.1:0-20550 GCA_041499515.1 Planctomycetia bacterium
TCCGCAAACGGCCACCACGATCGGCGACACGTTCAAAGCCCAGGGTCTGTGGGAAACGCCCGATACGGTGCAAACGCTGCTGCGCTATCCGGATCGCGAGGCAGAGGTCTATTTCGAGGGCACATTTGTCAACGCCCGCAGTGGCGCCATGTTGGAATTCATGGGCAGCGAGGCGACGTTGTACTTGGATCGCGGCCGGTACGAAATTCATCCCGAGCGCAACAAGAAGATCGCATACAGCGATATGGTGCTGGGCAGCGGGCCGCGCGGGGCCGACTTTTACGATCTGCCGAAGGGCGAGGTGCTGCACCTGGCCAACTGGGTCGATTGCGTCCGCAGCCGCAAGAAGCCCAACTGCCCGGCCGAAGCCGGCGTCAGCTCCGCCAGTGCGGCCCACCTGGGCAACCTCGCCCTGCGCAGCGGCCAAGTCGCCCACTGGAAAAGTTAAGACTCGCCCGCAGACTGGTGGCGTCCGCTAGCGCTTGAGCAGATGTTGGGCCTTGAGAATCAGCACGCAACTTGGCCCGTGCGTGATCTGGCTGTCGATGACCATCCGCGCCGCTTCTTCTAGCGGCATCTGACGGCAGCGAATCAGTTCGGTTCCTTCCAGAGCCGTTGGACCAAAGTCGAGTCCGCGGGCAAGAAACAACCGCGTGGGCGAAACCACCACCGAGGTCAACGGATCGCAGACGCCCAGGTCCGTCCACTCGCGGGCCGTAATGCCCAGCTCTTCTTGCAGCTCGCGCCGGGCGGTGCGCTCGGCGTCCTCGTCCGGCTCGATTCCGCCGCTGACCGCTTCGATCGTCGCGCGGCCCACGCCATAGTGAAATTCCTCGGTGAGATACACCACGCCGCGATCGTCCAGTGGAAGGACCGTAACGCCCGGCTTCAAGCGAAGAATGCAATGCGATCCCGGCGCCCCGTCGGGCCGAATCACTTCGTCCCGCGTCAACTCGATCCACGGATCGCGATAGACCTGCTTTCGCGCGACGATCTGCCACGGTCCATGCGGTTGGGGAGATTCCATCAGGCGGCCGCCGGGGCCAAACACAAAGGGCCCATGCCGCTTGAATCTTAATGGCGATTGCAATGCCCTGCTACTCGGCTTATAACAGCCGGGCACTTTTTGGGCGCATCGGTTCGTAGCCTGGGGCTTTGGCGAACGACGTGGATTCTCAACTTCCGGCTGCCGCGGAGCCTTCGTGGCTGCGATTCTCTTGGGATCGGCTGGGACTAGCGCTCGGCCCGGCGGTCATGGCGGCCTGGATCGCCTGGGGACCTGCCGACTCGCTTACGCCGGAGGCGCACCGGCTGGCCGGCGTGCTGCTGTTGACCATCATTTGGTGGCTGACCGAGCCGATCCCGATTCCGGCCACGGGTCTGTTGGGCGTGGTCCTGTCGGTGGTGGTGGGCGCCGTGCCGGCCGACGAGTCGGGAAGATTCGAGCCGGCCAGGATCGCGCTGGCGCCGTTCGGCAATCCCACACTCTATTTTCTGCTGGGCGGAATGTTCATCGGCCGCGCGATGAGCCGCCACGGGCTGGACCGCCGCATCGCGCTTTCGATCGTGACCACCCGCTGGGCAGCCCGCTCGCCGGGCGCGCTGCTGGGCGCCGTGGGGCTCTCGGTGATGCTGGTCTCGATGTGGATTTCCAACACGGCCGCCACGGCGATGATCTATCCGGTCACCTTGGGCATGATTTCGGTGTTGGCCGCCGGCCTGGGCCCCGAGGCCGACCGCTTTGCCCGCTCGCCGTATGCGTCGGCGCTATTGTTGATCACCGCCTATGCTTCGTCGGTCGGCGGAGTGGCCACGCCGATCGGCACGACGACCAACGTGGTGGCGATGGGTTTCTTCCGCGAGCCGGAATATTTTGGCCATGCGATCGACTTTGGCCGCTGGATGGCCGTGGGCGTGCCGATGATGGCGGCCCTGGGCGTGGCGCTGTTCGTGTGGCTGCGATGGCTTGCGCCGGCCGGCAAACTTGATCTGTCGCGGTTGCACGCTCAACTGCGCGAGGAGCGGGCAAAACTGAGACGCTGGTCGGTCGGCGAGGTCAACACGCTCGTGGTGTTTCTCACGGTGATTGCCTTGTGGATCGCCCCGTCGGTGCTGTCGCTCTCCGGTTGGCACTCGGCCGCCGAGTGGTTCGGCCGGCATCTGCCCGAAGAGATCGTGGCCATGCTGGCGCCGATCTTGCTGTTTTTGTTGCCGGTCGATTGGCGGCGGCGGCGATTTTCGCTCGAGTTGGACGACATCTCGCAAATCGACTGGGGGACGCTGCTGCTGTTTGGCTCGGGGCTGTCGCTGGGAAACCTGATGTTCAGGACCGGGCTGGTGCAAGTCATGGGACGAGGCGCGTTCGACGCGCTGGGCACCGACGACGTCTGGCTGATCACGGCCATGGCCATCGCCGGCGGGATTCTGCTGAGCGAATTCACCAGCAACGCCACCACCGCCATCGCATTGATTCCGGTGGTCTGGTCGATTTGCCGCGATGCGGGCATCGACTCGACCGCGCCGCTGATGGGCGTGACTTTTGGCGCCAGTTTTGGCTCGGCCCTGCCCATCTCGACGCCGCCCAACGCGATCGTCTATGGCTCGCGGTTGATTCCGGCGCGGCGGATGATGTTGGCCGGCCTGGGTTTCGACCTGCTGTGCGGGATCGTGATTTGGACCGTGCTGCGCGTGGCCTACGCGCTGGACTGGTCGCCGCTGGTGGCCAATTGATCTGCCCCTCGCCCCTCGGTGCGGGCTTTGAATCGTCGCCCCATTACGCGACGCGCGCGTTGAACCGACGCAGAAACGGGCCCGACTGATGGCCCGGCACGGAGCCGTTGACCGGCCGGTATGCGAGTTGCACGTCGATGTTCTCCCACAGCACGAGCATCTCGCCGATCCGCGTCATGGCCCGAATGTCGCCGTCCTGCGAAACCACGAAGCCCAACGACCCGGGCTTGTCGTAGCAGTAGCGAGCCATGGCCCGATGCCGCGTGCCATATTGGGTCAATTCCGACTGCCGCAGCAGCTTGGAGTTGGCCTGGGAGTCGCGGGCGACGTAGACGTCGCTCAAGAGATTGTCAGTTCGCACTTCAACCCCAAAGCCGTGCACGACCATGCGGCGATCCACGAGCACGAAGCCGTCGACGCACGAGAGCGAAGCGATGAAGCGAACCGCTCCGAGGACTTCATTTTTGTGTTCGCCCAATTCGTGATCCAGCGCCAACTCGCCCGCCGGAGCGTAGGCCAACACGCTTTGCGCCTGGTCCTGCCCGGGGGCCTGCGCCGCGCGGTTGTTCGAGGCCGACAACTGGCTCTCGACCATTCCGCGCAGCGACTTAAGCAGCCGGTCGTAGCGGATCTTGTACTTGACGTTCAGTCCGTCGAGGGTCGTTTGCGGGGTGATCAGAAGTCCGCCGCCGTGGCGATAGTGCTGGATGTTCATCAGGGTGCGGCAAATGGCGTTGAGCCAGCGCATCAGTAGTTCGGATTCCAAATCGGCCTGCGCGATATGCGGCGGGGTCTTGGCGCCGGTGTCGACCAGGTAGCTGCGCAGATATCCGGCTAGCATCTCGTGAACCGGCCCGGACCAAAGCACGTCGTGATACTCTTCGACCAGCGTGTTCTGTTCGAGGCTGCCGACCAGCGAGTCGTTTTGATAGACCGAAATATTGCCGACCCCCGTGATCGTGGCCTGAAACAAGCCGGGCCGCTCGGGGTTGACCGAGGCATCCAACGTGATGTAGTCGCTGTGGCGGGGCTCCTGGTCGACCATGCCCCAGATAAAAAGCTTATTTTTCTTGTCCCGAAACACCGCCAGCGACGAGACCTCGGGATCGGCGGCCCGGGCCAGCTTGCTCAGCGTCCGGGTGTCGAACGCCAGGGGCCGCTCGAAGGGGACATGGCTCCAGCAGTCGGCCGGGCGCCGCGTCGCCGACGGGCTCTGACGGTCCTCAGGATCGACATAGTTGACCGTGCACAGGATTGGCCGGCCTTCGTCGGTCTTCAGGCTGGCAAAGTACAGAGTTTCGAGCAACCGGGTAAGCACGGCCTCGGGCGGCGCGTTGCCGTGCTGGCTGCGCAGCCGGGTGGCTACCAGCTTGGCTAAATGGGCCGGATATTGGGTGGTTCGATCAAGCATCAGGCCTGGCAAACGGGCGAGCGGAACAAAACTAGAACCGGTTTTGAAACTGCGGGGACTGTCCCAATTTTGCGAAGTTCTCGCGGCAAAATGGGACTGTCCCCTTATCTGGAGCAGTTTTGAAACCGGTTCTGGACCGAAGGACTGCGGACTATCGGGAAACACGTCGTGTACGTCAACCCCGGATAGGCTCCGCCAGTTTCTTCGTCCACGGAAGTCTCGCTACTTCAGCAGGTTCGTACCGCGTGAGAAAAAGTATTACAACCAGATTTTCAGGTCTCTCGCGGGGTCCCGCAAACGGGCGGCGGCGGCTGGCCGGTCGCGGCAACGCTTGTCACAATGGATCACCGCCGATCGATCGGATGCCGGACTTATTGATCACGAGCCAAAGAGATGAAATCGCAGACCGAATACCTGACTTTCAATCTGCCAAAGCGCATGCAGTTTGTGAACATTACGCCGCAGGTCGAAGAGGTCGTTCGTAAAAGCGGCGTCCGCGAGGGCCTGGTGCTGGTCAACGCAAAGCAGATTTCTGCACTAGCTCTTTCTGCAGGTGCGGGGCACCAAAGAAGAACAAGGCATCCAGGCGAGACTTGCTCATTGGGATGCTGCCTTCGTCATGAATCAGGTGGCCATCCTTGGGCGACTGGCGAATTTCGTCCAAGCCCGCTTCAAGTTCGACGCTCGTCAAATGTCTCACGCCCATCGTGTCGATCCCCTTAAAGGCCCACTCTGCGCTTTAGATGTCGCGCGGGCCTAGGCGATTGACCGAAAAGTCGAAAAAACCCGGCGGCCTCGGCGAAGTTCGTGGGGGGCGTCTTCGAGTCCAACCGATGGGCAGCCGAGTCGCCGTGGGGTACGATTGAAGACTCGACCGAGTGGCTCATTTTGCGGGGATCGAAGCCCAAGCGCTCGCGGCCAGCCAAGCTATGACGAACATCGCCTTTCTGGATGCGATCGGGTGGGACTACGACGTGTCCACGCCCTACCAGCGACCCCTTGGCGGATCGCAGTCGGCACTCGCCTACCTGGCGGTCGAATTGGCCCGACGGCAGGCGCGGGTCACGCTCTTCTCCGGCACGTCGGCGCCGCGCGAAGTCATGGGCGTGACGTGCATTTCGACTCGCGGCGTTCTGTGGACGGCATTTGCTCAGCCATTTGACGCAATGGTGATACTCAACGGCCCCGCTGACGCCAATTTGCAGCTCCGGCCGCACCTTGACCCTCACACGCCACTGGTCCTCTGGACGCAGCACGCGTGCGACCAGCCAGCGATGCAGCCGCTCGCGCGTCCCGAAGTGCGCGACGCATGGGACGCGTTCGTGTGCGTCTCCGAGTGGCAGCGTTCCACGCTCATCGAACGCTTTGGTTTGCGTCCCGAGCGGACTTCGATCCTGCGCAACGCGATATCGCCGGCCTTCGAGGGACTTTTTCGAAGTCGCGACGAGTTGGCCGAGGCCAAAAGCCGGCGTCTGCTGCTGAGCTATACCAGCACGCCGTTCCGCGGGCTCGTTCTGCTGGTACCGGTCTTCGTCGCGGCGCGCGTCGACTTTCCCGACGCCGAGCTCGAAGTCTTTTCCAGCATGAAGGTCTACCAGCAAGACGAGCCGGCCGACCAGCACAAAATCCTCTACGACCAGTGCCGCTCGACGCCCGGGCTGCGTTACATGGGTTCGGTGCCCCAGCCTCGGCTTGCCGACGCGTTGAAGGGCGCTTCGGTGCTCGCCTACCCGAATACCTGGGCCGAAACAAGCTGCATCGCGGTCATGGAGGCCCTCGCCGCCGGCCTGTTCGTCGTAACCACCGACTTGGGCGCCCTGGCCGAGACCACGATGGGCTTTGGGGCCTTGGTTCCCTTCGCCGCCGGCCAGAGCCGCGCCGATTTCGCCCGCGTCTACCTGAGCCGCCTGAAAGAAATCCTCCGCCACCGCGCCGCCGACCCAACTGCCTTCGCCGCCGCCCGGTTAGAACAAATCCAAGCCATCAATGCCGAGTGCATCTGGCGCGTCCGCGCCGAGCAATGGGAGCAGTCGATCGCCGGCTGGAAACAAGCCCGCCAGGGAGTGAGCTGAACGGCCATCACGTGCCGCAACAACGAACAAGGGCAACGATCGCAACGCATTGCCTTCCTTCCAGTAGCGGCGCAGGGATTCGAACCCCGGACACGCGGATGATGATTCACTGCGATACCCCTGTAAAGCTCGAAGAAAACGACGGTTTTCAAGAGCGCGCAGCAGGAGTGCAGAAAACTGCGCCTGACGCGGCGGAGCTACCCGCCTGCCCGTCTAGTTTATTGTCGTAATGAGTCTCGATCGTCGCGTTCGACAGGTCGGTTCGTCGGCAAGCACTGCCACCAGCGTGCGTTACCGATGGTGGACTGTATTGTCCCGGATCATGCATGTGGTCCTATGCTCTATCGCCCCGCGTAGCCCGTCTGCCGTCACTTGTGCCGCGTCTCGATGGGCTTGGGCGGTCCCAAATAGGTCCCGGCCCAATACAATGCGATAGTCACAAAACCAAGAAGGGAGAATCGAATGAAGTCGCGCACTGAATACTTGACGTTCAATTTGCCCGCTCGAATGGCCTTCGAGAACATCACGCCAAAGGTTGAAGAGGCCGTTCGCAAAAGCGGAGTTCGCGAGGGTCTCGTGCTCTGTAACGCGATGCACATCACGGCCAGCGTGTTTATCAACGACGACGAGCCGGGGCTGATCGAGGATTACCAGAAATGGCTCGACGCGCTGGCGCCGTTCGACCCCTCGCCCGAGCGCTACCACCACAACCGCACGGGCGAGGACAACGCCGATGCTCATATGAAGCGGCAATTGATGGGGCGAGAAGTGGTTGTGGCGATCACGGCCGGGAAGCTGGACTTCGGCCCCTGGGAGCAAATCTTCTACGGCGAGTTCGATGGCCGACGGCCGAAGCGCGTGCTGGTCAAGGTGATCGGCGAGTAACCCGGGCATGGCTGCCTCTATTCTATTCGCGCTATCACCTTGAAGGTGTGCAAGCAGCGCCGACCGCAGTATATTGTCGCCATCGGCAGCCTGTGAGGACCTTACCCCAAAGGAGCGTTTGTCATGATCGTTTTCCGTCGTGCGCTGGGGCTCGTCCGGCAGTATGTTCGCCCCTTTTTGCTGATCAACCTGGCTTACTTTGGCCTCGTGGGCGGCGGAATGGCCTACGGAGCATGGGAGCCGGAATATCGCGACGCGATTAAGACTAATCTTAAACAGCAGGTGCCCAACGCGCTGCCCGGCGTTTTCGAAGCCTATCAAGGCGGTCACGTCGCCCAGGCCATCGGACTGACGTTCATGGTGAATCTGTGCGCGGGCAGTTTCTTGACTATCACCTTGCCCTCGCTGATCGTTCCCTTCGGCGGCCTGCTGTCGGGATCCGTGCGAGCGTTTACTTGGGGAATTGTTTTCTCCCCCAGCCTCTCGACATTCAATGGAGCGGCATTAGCATACGGCTTGCTCGTTGGCTTGCTCATCTTCTTGGAAGGCGAAGGCTACGTCCTGGCGATGTTGGGCTCGTACATCCAAGGAAAGGCGTTCCTGTTCCCGCAAAGCGCGGGTGCGAATACGCGATGGCAGGGCTACAAGTCAGGAGCGACGTGGTCCCTGCAACTCTATGCGTTGGTGGCCGGCATGCTGGCCGTGGCTGCGGTTTACGAAGCCATGTTGGTGATGCATATCATGCCGCTATTGAAGTGAGCGTGCCCGTCCTTGCGGACTCTCCGCTCAAATCCCGTGACGTTCAAGCCCGCCATGGTGCCGCCGGCCAGGCAATCTGCCGCCTATGGCGGCCGGCCCAAGCGGGTGCTGGTCAAGGTGATCGGGCAGTAAAGCGGGCCGATGCCCGAACTGTTCAAACAACGTGCTTTACGACGTGATGCCTTTGGTCAGGGCCATGAAGGCGGTCTCGAGATTCAGCTCGTCTTCTTTGAACAGCGACAGCTTGAATCCGGCCGCGACCAGCAGCGTGGCCAGTTGACTGTAGTCGCTTTCGCTCTCGACCAGCGTGACAACCAGCACCTTGCCGCGCGGCTCGACTTTTTCGACGCTGGGGTGCTCTTGCAGCAATCGGGCCGCGCCGTCGCCGTCGCCCACCACGCCGACGTTGAGAATCGTCTGCCGCCGAACCTGTTTCATCACGTGCTCGACGTCGGTGTTGACCAATAGTTCGCCCCGTTCAATGATGCCGATCTTGTTACAGATGTCGGCCAGTTCGGGCAGAATATGGCTGGAGACCATGATCGTCTTGCCCAGGTTGCGCAGCTCCTTGAGCAGCCCGCGGATTTCGATCCGCGCGCGCGGATCCAATCCGCTGGCCGGCTCATCGAGCAAGAGCACTTGTGGATCGTGCAGCAGCACCCGGGCCAGCCCCAGGCGTTGCGTCATGCCGCGCGACAGGCTGGTCACTAGCGCCTCGCGTTTATAGCCCAGGTCGACCAGTTCGAGCATGTCGTTGCAGACTTTGCGGCGCGCGGCGCCTTTGATGCGATAGGCGGCGGCGAAAAATTCGAGATACTCGATCACCTTCATGTCGTCGTACACGCCGAAGAAGTCGGGCATGAAACCGACGATGCGACGGATATCGCGGGCACGGGTATAGATCGAGTATCCGCAGACGTACGCTTCGCCCCAGGTGGGATTGAGCAGCGTGGCCAGAATGCGCATGGCGGTGGTCTTGCCGGCGCCGTTGGGGCCGATAAAGCCGAACACGTCCCCTTTTTGCAGGTTCAGCTCCAGCCCTTTGACGGCAAACAGTTCGCCGTACTTCATCGTCAGGTCGTGTGTTTCAATCACCCTCAGGTCCCCGCTAGTGCGCGAAATTCAAAGTCGTCCGTCGCCGCTCGCTCCCCGCTTGCTGATTTCATTATGGCGATGCCTGGTCCTTCACCGGAAATACGTACCGATAAAAGGTCCACTGTTGGCGCTCGGCGCCGGCAAGCGGTTTTTCGTCGCGCTCCAACTCGGCCCCCGGCCGCGAAGAGCGCCCCACAAGAACGGCCCGCCCATTCTTCACCAGCCCGCTGAGATCGACAAAGGCCTGATACTCGTGGGCCAGGCCCGTGTAGTTTGCGCCGCCGGCCAACTCGTAAGAGGTCATGATCTCGACGATCCGCGGAATGTCGAAGGCGCCACGGTCATACGGGGGTGCCACGTTGCGGTCGCGCTCGGCGGTCACGTGCCGCAAATAAGTGTCGACCGTCTGCGGGTCGAGCTGCGTTTCGATGTCGATGGGCCGATCGCGCTTGAGCAGTTGGCGCAGCGGATACGCCCAGCGGTCGTAAATCAGCACCGCGTCGTCGAGGTCCGCGTGGCTGGTCAAAGTGCCGACCAGTTTTCCGCGGTCGCTCAGTTGGGCTTCGACCTGTCCGACGCCAGAGTGCCACCAGCGCGCCACGAACGCCCGGCTCGACCAGATCGCGATCGGCACGCGGTGCATGCGGTCCAGCGTGGCCGAGAAGTCGTACCCGTCGGTAAACAGCGGCAGGCTGCCGGAGCGCGCGTCCATGCCGCCGAATCCGCTGCCCGGCAAACCTTGCCACGAGAAAAGAACGCGGGCGTCAGGTGATCCGGCGGCCACAGTCGGCTGGTCCACGGCCGAGGGCTTGAGCGACAGGTTGTAGGTGTCGATTTTGGGGCTGAACACGCTGGTCCAAGTGGTGCCCCGCACCAGGCTGCTTTGGGCGTCGAAGTCGACCAGATCCACCTGGTTGACGCGCAGCTCTCGCCCCTTGATGCCATAGGCCAGAGCCCAAGCGCCGCCGCTGAACACGACCACCGTGACGGCGAAGGTGAGCCAGGTGGCCTCCATCCGCCGCAAGAGTTTCTTGACGATGAAATAGTCCAACGGTCCGATACAAACGATATAGGCCGAGACCAACACGGCCACCAGCCAGAACGGCACCAGCGGCACGCCAGGAAACTGATCGAGCGCGCCTTGCATTTGGCCCGCCAGGTCGAAAAAGCCTAGCGTGGCCACCTGCCCCAGCGTGCTGGTGTCGGACTCCGCGGCGGCCGGTTTGGCGCGGCGCAGCAGCTTGTCGACCAATCGGGGCCGCGCGCTCCATTTGGCCAGTGGCGGACCATCCAGATCGAACGCGGCAAACACGACCTCGCCAAACCCGTGCGGCGCGCGCACGACCAACGGCAGATCGCGCGGATGGTTGCCGGCATAGACCTCGATTTTTCCCCGCACGTCGCGCAGTTTGGGAACTTGCCATACCAGCGGAGCCTCGACATCCAAGGGCGCGGAGGCCTCGGCGTATGTTTCGAGCATGGCGCTCTGCCTGAGCGGCACGAAGGCCTCAAAGATTCCCGGCGCCAAGGCGCTTAACGGCGACGTTGGCGCGAACACTTTTTCGGCCTGCCCTCCCACGCTCAGGATCAGCTTGCCGCCCATCTGCACCCACCGCTCGAGCGCCGCCGACTGTGGGCTGTCGCTGCTGAGCCGCGCGCTGATTTCCTCTCCGCTGGTGGCCAGGATCACGGCATCGACGCCTTCATATCCCCACCAATCGGCCGGCAACTGGTCGAAATCGTCGACATTGGCGACTTTCGTTCCGTGCTCGTCCAACGGCAATGCATCGAGCGTCGACAGGGGCGAGCCGAGCGCGACGATCAAGGCCTGGCCCGACGGCATGATGCCGGCCAATTCGGGATCTTCCGACGTGCTGAAACGCCGGGCGGCCAGCAGTTGGCTTCCGCTTCTGAAACCGACGGTCAGGTCGCTTTTGAGTTGTCCGATCTTGGCATACATCGAGACCGTCTTTTTCTCGCCCGGACCCAGGGCCAGCTCCTCGCCCGGCGGCGCGATCGTCCGACTGGGAACCGCATCGCCATCGAGCACGGTCACTTCGAGGCGTCCACTGATCGGCACGTCGCCCGCGTCGACCGTGACTTCCAGCGGCGTCCAATAGCCGACTTTGAATCGACCGGCAAAGCCCGCGCGAATTCCCACGATTGTCAGCGGCGTCGACGGGGTTGTCGCCCGGGTTGCCGTCTGTGCATGTGCCGGAACGTTCGCCGGGACGAGGCACGCCGTCGTGGCGGCCAATAGCGCCGCGATCGGACGGCGTCTTGGTCTTGGGCCGGATGGCAACGGCCGGTCTCGGGCCGAGATTGTCTGGAAGTTGGCGCCACCGTTCATGGCTTCTCCGCGTCGGCGCACGTGCAGACAAACTGTCCGCAGCCGGGACAGCCCGAACCGTACTTGCGCGCAACGGCTTGTGCCAGATCGACGCCCGCGACGTTGGCAATCGTCGCCAACCAGGCCAACACGTCGGCAAACTCTCCCAGGCGCTCTTCCTGCGTGCCGTTGCGCAGGGCGCTGGCCAACTCGCCGATCTCTTCCATCAGCCACATGAAGGTCCCGTCGATGCCGCGGGCCACATCTTTTTCATAATACATGTCGCGAATCAATCGCTGGAAATCCGAGAGGGTCACCGTGGGACGGGCGCTGTCGGCCGAGGGCGTGGAACGATGGGGCTCTTGATTCACTTCAGGCTCTCCAGCAACTCCCGGGCATCGGGAAATTTGGGGTCTTGTTTGAGCAACTCGTCCAGCGCCGCTTTGGCCTTCGCCGGCTGGTTGTCTTTCACGTACATTTTCGCCAATGCCAGGCGCAGTTTCAGTTCCTCGGGATTCAGCTCGACGGCCCGGGCATATTCTTCGGCCGCCGCGCCAGCCTTGCCTTGCCCTCCGAGCGCTTCGGCCCGCCACTGGTGCAGCCCGTCGTCGACGACGTTGATGTGCAGCGCTTCCAGGCTCCAGCGTTCTGCCGCGGGCAAGTCTTCGGCCGCCAACGCGAGCTGCGTCAGTTTTCTGCGCACCGGCAGATCGTCGGGATCGGTCGCGGCCAACTGCGTCAACACGTCGGTGAGTTTTTTTTCGTCCCCCGATTTCAGATACACCGCGGCCAGCGACTTGAGCCATTTGGGGCTGTGGGGGTTATGTTTGGCGCCGAGTTCGTAGAGCTCGGCGGCCGCCGGAAAATCCTCGGATTTCAATTTCAGGCCGGCCAGCAGGGCCAACACGTTTTCCTGCGGATGTTCGCGATCCAAGGCCCCTTCCAACCGCACGAGGGCCTCCTGATTCTCGCCCACCAGCAGGTGCAGCCGGGCCCGCACATATTGGGCCAGGCCGTGGCGGGGTTCAATGGCCAGCGCCACGTCGGCCCAGCGACGTGCCTCGGCATAGTTGCGGCGGCCCAATTGGGCCTGGGCCATTTTGGCCGCCAGGTTCGGATCCTTGGGGTTCTTGGTCAGTCCCTTTTGCACTTCGCCCAAAGCCATTTCGCGCTCGGCGGCCGCGGCCGGAAGCTCGGCCACGATTTTTCCGACGAACGCTCGATAGCCGCGTTCGAAATCGGCCGGCGCCACGTTGAACGAGCGCTGCAAGGCCTCGGGCGTGGTCAAATTGTCGCCGTAGGCCGCCAGCATCTTGGCGATCGCGTCGTCGCCGAATCGTTCGAGCATGTACTGGGCATACAACTCGGCCTGGCAATAGGCCAACGTCCATTCGGCGCTGGAGTGCGGCCGGATGAAACCCAGGTTGATCGTCTCCAGATCGAAAAGCTTGCCCTTGGAAAAGTTCTCGACCAGCAAGTCGTCCCACAACTGCGGCCGCGGATAGCCCTCGTTCAAAACGGCCAGCGCCTCGGTGAACCAGTGCGGAATATTGAAGTCGGTCTGCTGCAAGTTGATGACGTGCACGAATTCGTGCTTCAACACGCGGGCCCAGTTGAACCGCTGCTGGCCTTCGCCGGGCGATTGCAGCGCCACGATTTTTCCGGCACACGCGCCGATCGGATGGATGTGCGGCAGCCCGACCATCCGCGCGCTGAACCAACCGTGGCCGTCCGTGTTCTTGGCCTGGCTGAACACTTCGAACAGCGATTTTTGCGGCGGCGCAAATCCCATCTGGCGCACCAACTGCGGATAAACTTCTTCCAACCACTGGCCCATGTAGCCGGCGACCATCGCGTCTTTGGCCGGATCGAATTTGATGCGAAAGTGCTCGGTCTCGAGGGTTTGGTAGGTATCGAGCACTTCCAGCACTTTGAGCGTGTTGTTGACGCGGACGTTAAACGGATCGATTTTGAAGGCCTCGTCGAGCACCTGCTTGGCCCGCTCTTCTTCGCCGAGGCGCATCAACATCATGCCCAACTGGCCGGCGGGCCCGGTGAGCTGCGGCATGCGGTTCATCGCCTCTTGATAGTATTGGGCCGCGGCCGGCCAGCGGCGCAGGTGATCCAGCGCATCGGCCAGCGCTTCATAGAATCGTCCCGCATGGGGATTGCGCGTCGTGACTTCGGCCACCAGCTTGCCGAACCGCGTGTCGGCCGTCGTGCGCGACAGCCCATCCAGCGAGGCGTACGCCGCGGCGATTCGGCCCAGCGTCTCTTCCGAGCGTGGATCGAGTTTCAGCGCGTCGCTCAACACGCCGATGCACTGTCGCGGCTCGATATTGGCCAGATGAATGTCGGCCTTCAAGTGCCACGCGGCCAGCAGTTGCGGGTTGATCTCCAGGGCTCGCTCGCAAGCCGACTGCGCGGCCGACAATTCGAATTGCCCGAGCGACAATTGGCCCAGGGCCGCATGCACTTCGGCCGCGTTGGGATTCAGAACCAGGGCCGCCTTGAATTCCTTCGAGGCGTCGGCTTCGTTGTATTTTTCGGCGAACAGCCGGCCCGACTCGTAATGGGCTTGCCAGCACGTCGGATCGGCCGAGAGCAAATCGGGATAGAACTCGTTGACTAGGAAACTGAATTGATCGCTCAGCCGGTTCCAGCGGGCAAACTGGGCCGCCGCCAGGCCAATCCAGTGCAAGGTCTCGGGATCTTTGATTTCCTGCGCGTTGAAGGTTTTGACCAGCCCCTGGTACTCGGCATTCGCTTCGGTCAGTTGGCCCAAGTCGCACAGCCGTTCGGCACACACCCAGCGGGCCAGCACCTGATTCGCGTCGAGTTTCAATGCGGCGCTGGCCCAAGTCTCGGCCGCCAGTAAATCGCCCCGTTCGAGGGCCAGCCGGGCCAGTTCCGCCGGCAAGGCCGGCGCGTCGGTATCGTGCTTGACGGCATCTTCGAGCGTCGCCACGGCCTTCTCGCGCTGGCCGACGGCCTCTTGGCAGCGAGCCAGGCCCAACGCCGCCGGCACGTGCTGGCCGGCGATCAATGTGCGGTAGGCATCTTCCGCTTCGGCGTACTTCCCTTCCTGGAACAGCCGCCGCGCGGCGACCAGCGGCGCCTCGACGGCCGGCTCGTCAGCCGCCAGAACAACAGTTGCCAGAGCCGCCACCAGTAGAGCCTCCCCCCAAATGCGGATCGGGAAGGAAAGTCTCATAACAGGCTCTCGAAAAGACCCAGGAAGCGGCCGGCGCCGTCGCGTCGCATCCACAATTGTCGAATAGGTTTACCGTATCGCAATGCGTGCGGCGGATCAAGCCTGCCGGGGGGCCGTCGGCAGGCGCGGCGGCGCCGGAGTTTATTCTACTCCAAAAGCCAGTTGACGACTTGCACAAGTCCATCCTCGTCATGTCCCGGAGCAATGCGATCGGCGGCCGCTTTCACCTCATCCAGCGCGTTGCCCATCGCCACGCCTAGCCCCGCGGCCGCGATCATGGGGATGTCGTTGACATCGTCGCCCACGGCGCAAATCTCGTCGTTCGAGATTCCCCACTCGTCGGCCAGTCGGCGCACGCCGCTCAACTTGCTCACGCCGAACGGGGCGATTTCGCACAAAAAGCCGCTATAGCGCGGGCTGCGCAACACGTGCACGTAAACCTCCTCGGCCAGGTCGCGCTGGAGCGCCGTTTGCAGGCGGATCATTTCGTCGCGCGTGCCCATGGCAAACAGGGCGAAGATATCGGCCGGCGGGTCGGTCATCAAGTCCGGAAAAACGCGCTCGAAACCGGCGTTTCTCTGCAAGAATTCTCGTAGCTCCGCCCGGCCTGACTCGCAGGTCACGCAGTAGAAGTCGAATCCTTGATCGAACGTGTCGGCATAGAGCACGGCCTCATAGCCGGCGGCTGAAATGACGTCCAGGCACCGCCCGAGCGCTCCTGGGCCAAACTCGGCCCGAAAAAGCGTGCGATGATCGGAAGCCCTTTTCACCAGCGCGCCGCTGGCCGTGACCAGGGGCACGTTGAGCTGCAAGGGCTCGACCAGCGGCAAGACGCGGCTGTATCGCCGTCCGCTGGCCAAGACGATCTCGATGCCGGCCTGCTTGGCGCGCAACACGGCCCCGCGCGTCGCCGCGGTCAGCTCGTTTTGGCTATTGACCAGCGTGCCATCAATATCGACTGCCAGCAGGCGGTAACGCGGCATGAGAACGAATCGGGGTGGGAAATAGACGACTAAACGCAAATCGCGGCGCTGCCGGGTTGGCGGTCCGAAAAACTACTCGGCCGCAGCGTGAGCGTATTACTGACCGTGCGATTATCGCAAAAACTCTCGTCGTCCAACAGCCCGCCGGGAGTGTGTGCGGCACTGCGTTCGCGGTTTGAAGGCTCGCGACGGCACTTTTCGCGGGGCGGTGCGCGATCTAAGATAGGGATAGCCCGCCGGGGATCCTGCCGCGCTGACGAGCTTTTGCGAGGGCGGCCGTTTGCCGGCCCGATGCTTCCCACGAACGCCCCACCCGGCCTGTCGTCACCTTACCGTTATTCTTCTGATCCCCTCCGCTTGCCCATCATGGCCGAATATATCACCGTCGCAAAAGTCGGCGCGATTCCCGAGGGCGCCGGCATGGCGTTTCCGGTGGGGGACAAACTGGTGGCGGTTTTCAACCTGGGCCAGGGCCGCTATCACGCGATCAACGATCTCTGCCCGCACATGGGCGCGTCGTTGGCCGACGGGGCGGTCGAAAACGGCGTCGTGACATGCCCCTGGCACGCCTGGCGATTTCGTGTTTGCGACGGCACCTGGTGCGACAACCCGCGCATCAAAACCGATGCGTTCGAAGTCCGCGTCGTCGGCGACGAGATCCAGGTGCTGGCGAAGTGACCAGCCAGCGCTTAAGCAAGAACCGATTTCAAAACTGCTCGGAGAAGGGGACAGTCCCATTTCGCTCCGAAGACTGCGCAAAATCGGGACAGTCCCCGCAGTTTCGAAATCGGTTCTACAGACGGATCGTTCCGCCGGGCGCCACGACGATCGGCTCGCTCTGGGTTTCGGCCTTGATGCGGGCGACCCAGGCCGCGGTGTCTTGCGCGATGGGGGGCCAGGTGTTGTAGTGCGACGGCACGACCCGCTTCGGCCGCAGCAGCTTGACCGCCTCGACCGCGTCGTCAGGGCCCATCGTGAAGCGGTCGCCGATCGGCAAGATGGCCAGGTCGAGACCCGCGGCGCCGATCAACTTCATGTCGTAAAACAATCCCGTGTCGCAAGCAAAATAGATCTTGCCGTCGGACAACGTCAGCACGAAGCCGCCGGGATTGCCGCCGCCGCTGCCATCGGGCAACACCGAGCTGTGGTGTGCAATCGTCATTTTGACCCGGCCGAAGGGCAAGTCGATGCCGCCGCCGAGGTTCATCGGTTGCGTATTCTTGACGCCCTGTTTGCCGAGCCATTCGCAGATTTCATAGTTGGCCACCACGGTGGCGCCGGTGCGATTGGCGATCGAAGCGGCATCGGCCACGTGATCGAAATGGCCGTGCGACACGAGGATGAAATCGGCGCGGACCGCGTCGGCTTTCACCGGCGACGTGGGAGAATCGTTCAAAAACGGATCGAGCAAGATCGTCTTGCCGAGCGTTTCGATCGACCAACAGCCGTGCCCCAGCCAACGCAATGTCGTGGCCATGGTTCGTAACCTCGCTAGGGTTTCAAAACTGCGGGGACTGTCCCAATTTTGCGCGTAGCAAAATGAAACTGTCCCCTACACTCCCGCAGTTTCGAAACCGGTTCTACTTCCTCAAGTTGGCGTTCATGTGTTTTTTATAGGCCTCCACGCCGGGCTGCCCATAAGGGTTGATGCCGATCAGGCGACCTTCCACCACCGTGGCCAGCATCATCATCTGGAAGAACTGGCCCAGCGATGCCTCGTCCAATTGCGGCAAGTACAGATTGGCCGTGGGTCGATTGTCTTCCGTATAGGCTTGATTCGTGCCGGCGATGGCCGCGGCCATGATCTCTGGCAGCGTTTTGTCGGAGAGCGAATTGAGCTGATCCTGGTCCAACTCCGAGCGACCGACGGCCAGCCGATCACGGCGCACCCGCTCGACGATCACGTTGGTAATCAGCTTGTCGCGCCGGCCGGCCTGGTGTTGCTGGCCACGAGAGTGCAAATCGCGCGTGTTGACGACGGTCAGCGGCGTCGCGCCGCGCTCGCGTTTTCCCAGGCTTTCGGCCAATAGCTGGTCGTACCACAATCCGACCGCCTCGAGCCCCTTGCCCCAGGTCGAGAGCACGCGAATCGTCGCGCCGCGTTGTTGTTCCATCAGATGGCAGGCGCCGACATACCGCAGCACGATGTTTTCGGCGGCCGGAGCCGCGCAAAAATGGGCGTTCATCGCCGCGGCGCCGGTGAGCAGCTTGACGACGTCCAGCCCCACGATCGCCGCCGGCAGCAGGCCCACGGCCGTGAAGATCGAAAACCGGCCGCCGACGCCCTCGGGTATGGGAAACGTCTCTTCGCAGCCCAGGGCGCGGGCCAACTCGAACAACCGGCCGCTCTGGCCGGTGACCGGAATCACTCGTTCGGCGACGCGTTTCCGATCGTTGTCGCAAGCCCGCTGTAGCACTGAGAGCAACTGCCGCAGCGCGACGGCCGTTTCCAGCGTGCCGCCGCTTTTGCTGATGACCACCAGGCCCCAGCGATCTTCGACGTCGCGCGCCGGGCGATCGCCCAACAGGTCGAGCAGCCCTTGCATGGCGTCGTTATCGACGTTGTTGCCCTCGAAATAGATGCGCGGGTGTCCGCCGCGATCGGCGCGGCTCAGTTCGTTGTAATACGGATGGCAGCAGCCCTCGAACAGCGCGCGAGCGCCCATGTACGATCCGCCGATGCCCAACACCACCACGCGATCCACCAGTTTTTCCAGCCGGCGGGCGCTGGCCAGGATCTGGTTGAGTTGGCTGGTGGCTCGCGCGGTGCGATATTCGGCCAAAAACTGATCGGGTAGTTCGATGAAGCCCGCGTCGAGCGGCTGTTTTTGTTGAGGCACTTCGTGGCCGCTCTGCCAAAGCTCGAAATCGGCCAACACTTCGGCCCGCGCCTGTTCCAGCCGCGGCGCCAGGCGGCTTAAATCGTCCGGCGACAGCCCCGTGCCGGCCAGCATCGCGCCGGAGCAATCGTAACGCAGCGGCGTCACCGAAGGACTGCTCATGGTATGCTCACGGCGGCGCGGATGGGATGGTGCGAATACCGGCGTACGCTGCTGAAGATAGCCGTGATGTGGCACGCTGCCAAGAGGCCCCCAACCGTTCGCTGCTGGCGGCCGCGGTGAGGCGCGAAATCTGGGCTTTTCGGCTTGTGCGTCCGCCGGTTTTTGATACCACAAGGGAATCACAAGCGCTCCCACGTCAATGCATGGCAAGGAAACCGCGGCTATGGACATGCACACTCTGACCCGCGAATTGAAAGTGCACAACGACTCGAAGATCGTGATGCTGGTCGCCGATGGGCTGGGAGGGTTGCCGCTGACGGCCGGCGGAAAGACCGAGCTCGAGACGGCCCGCACACCCCATTTGGACGCATTGGCCCGCCGCGGCGTCTGCGGCGGCAGCATTCCGGTCAAGCCGGGCATCACGCCCGGCAGCGGCCCGGGGCACTTGGGCCTGTTCGGCTACGATCCGTTGGAATATCGGATCGGTCGCGGCGCGCTAGAGGCCACGGGCATCGGGTTTCATCTGACCGACCAGGACGTCGCGGTGCGCGGGAACTTTTGCACGTTGGACCAACAGGGCCATATCACCGACCGCCGCGCCGGCCGCATCAGCAGCGAACAGAGCGCGCCCTTGGCGGTGAAACTGCGGCAGGCGAAGATTGCCGGCGTGGAAGTGTTCGTCGAGCCGGTCAAGGAGCACCGGTTTGTCGTCGTGTTTCGCGGCTCGGGACTCGAGGGCAACGTGCACGACACCGATCCGCAAGCCACCGGCGTGCCGCCATTGGCGCCCCAGGCGATGAATTCCGGCAGCCGGCGCACCGCCGAGGTGGCCGCCACGTTTATCGCCCAGGGGCAAAAGATCCTGGCCGACCAGAAACAGGCCAACGGGTTGACGCTGCGCGGGTTTTCCGGCAAGCCGTCGCTGCCTCCCTACGAGGACGTGTATGGCCTCAAGGCGGCGGCGATTGCCGTCTATCCAATGTACAAGGGGTTGGCGCGGCTGGTGGGCATGGAAATCGTCGGCGAGGCGCGCACCATCGGCGAGCAAATCGACGTGCTGACGCAGCAATGGAACCACTATGATTTTTTCTTCATTCATTTCAAATACACCGACAGCTCCGGTGAAGATGGAGATTTCAACGCGAAGGTCAAGCGCATCGAAGAGCTCGACGCGGTGATTCCGCGGATCACGGCCCTAGACCCGACCGTGCTGGTGGTCACCGGCGACCACAGCACGCCCAGTCTGCTCAAGAGCCACAGTTGGCATCCCGTGCCCACCGTGCTGGTGTCGAGCGTTTGCCGCGCCGACCGCTGCACGACCTTCGGCGAGAGCGAGGCGATCCAGGGGGGCCTGGGACAATTCGAGGCGAAGTACCTGATGCCGTTGGCACTGGCCAACGCCGGGCGACTGGGCAAGTACGGTGCGTGACCGCTCTAGCGTACCAGTCGCGCGTTGAGCCAGTCGGCGTGGTCGAGCTCATCGCCGTGATCGGCATAATCGACCAGCAGGCTGATCCGCTTGACGGCATTCAAATCTACGGTGATCGCGGTGGGGAGCTCGCCGCCGCGAATGATCTCGCTCGCGGCCCGCTGCTGCCAGGCGCCGCTGCCGTCGTCGGTAAAAACGCGAAACACGACGCTGCCGCGCGGCCCGGCTTCGCCGTCGACGGCCACTTCGGCCTGGAAGCGGCGATAGGGCCGATCCAGGTCGTACGTGATGCGCGCCGGGCTGTGCATTCCCAGGCCTTTGGCACAGGGTCGTCCGCCGGCGCGAAGCTGCGACCCGAGCACGCTACGGTCGGCCTGATAGGGCCAGGCCAACTGCAAGAACGGAATATGCCGGTAGCTGGCCGGCTTGAGATCCGACAGATAGACGACCCGGCCCCCGAGGCTTTGCAGCGCCACGACCGCTTTGGTCGGCGCTTTGACTTCGACGCCTCCGGACAGCTTGAGCCGGGCGGTGTCTGGGGTGGCACGCATTTCGACGGCCATCAGCCGGCTGCCGTCACGAAATCCGACCCAGCAGCGCAATCCGCCGGGCCGTGACTTGTCGGTCAGCGTGGGATTGAA
>JBGQKM010000073.1:0-20506 GCA_041499515.1 Planctomycetia bacterium
CATCGGGCCGGCCCTGCCGTACTCGCTGCTCTTGGCCGGCACCGCGGGCGTGACCGCCGGCCTGGCGTTGCAAGAACGCAGGCTCTCCGGCCTGGCCATCGGAGCGGCCCTGTTTCTGGCCAGCGATTTGATCTTGGCCTTCGGTTTGTTCCGCGGGAATTTCCCCTATCAAACCCAATGCGTCTGGCTGACCTACGGCCCGGGCCAGATGTTGATCGTGTTCGCGACCGTCACCGCCGCGTCCCTACTGGCCGACCGCAAGCCGCCGGCCTGAGTTGGCCTCTGGGATCGGCGACACGTCACCCATCGAGCCGGATCGCCCTTCAAACCGGATCGAATTGCCCGATGACACAAAAACTGTTGCGGATTGCCTGCGGGGGGCGTAGACTCGGTTTTTCTTCGCCGCGGCTTTTCGCGGCGGTTTTTCGAGGAGCATCCGCCCGGCGGCATGTGACACCGATGGCCAAGTCAATCAACTACCAATATCTCGAACTGACCGACGTCGGCGAAGTGCTGGTCGTCAGTTTCAAGCAGACGTCGATCCTGGATCAACCGACGATCGACCAGATCGGTCGAGAATTCGAACAGGCCCAGTTGGAAGCCTCGGGCAATCGCAAGCTGCTGTTGAATTTTCACTCGGTCGAATACATGTCCTCGGCCATGCTGGGCAAGCTGATCCAACTGCAGAAGCGCTGCAAGCTCGACAAGATCAAACTCAAGCTGTGCACGATCAGCAAGAATCCGTTGGATGTCTTCAAGATCACGAAGCTCGACAAGCTGTTCGAGATCCATCCCGACATCCACGCGGCCCTGGCCACGTACTGAGCCGATCCGGTCCGCCGCGCCGCCTCTCTTCCTTCCGCACCGGCCGGCCGGTTCAATCCGGTTAACTGTTTCGGAGAGGGGGACAGTCCCATTTTGCTCCGAGGATTCCGCAAAATCAGGACTGTCCCCGGCGGTTTTGTCCGCTGACTTTAAGCGCGAATCGCCCGACAAACCGGGCTTTTGACGACCGTTGCCAGATCCGCAGATTCGCGCGAACCCTCGTTGCCACTGGGATAACCGGCAAAGCCCGCACGCGGCCATGACCTATGCTTTTTTGGCCGCCTGGCGGTACGTTTTATTTACCTTAAGAGCGAGATGGCATCATGTCCACGAGTGCTTGCAACGATCAGCGCGAGGCTTTGACATACGAAAAACCGCCGACCTCAGGCCGGCTGGTTATTGCCACGGAGATTCGGTTTTCGGAAATCATCTCGGCCATGTCCGTGGCCTTGGACATCACGCAGGGACATCCCGAGGGGCACTGCATCCGCAATGCGATCATCGGCATGCGCCTGGCCGAGGCCTTGCACTTGCCGACGGCCGAGCGGTCGGCGTTGTTTTACGCCTTGCTGCTCAAGGACCTGGGCTGTTCGAGCAATGCGGCCAAAATGGCCTATTTGTTCGGGGCCGACGATCGCCTGGTCAAGCGATCCATCCGCATGATCGATTGGACGAACCCTCGCACCACCATCCGGAACTGTTGGAAACATTGTGCCCCGGGCGGCTCGATGCTCGCCAGGCTAAGGAAAATGGGCGCCATGGTGCGCTCGGGCGTCGAGGGAGCCCGCAAGATCGCCGAAATTCGTTGCGAGCGCGGCGCCGATATCGCTCGCATGTTGCGCCTGCCCGAGGCCACGGCCATCGCCATCTATGACCTCGATGAACATTGGAACGGCCACGGGAACTCGCGCGGGGTTCAGGGAGATAAGATTTCGCTGCTGGGGCGGATCTGTTGCCTGGCACAAACGGTCGAAGTTTTCTTCTCGGCCTATGGGCTGGAAGCGGCCATGGACATGGCACGGCAGCGTCGCGGCGAGTGGTTCGACCCGCAACTGGTCGACGCGCTAACGGCACTGAAGCAGGACGCTTCGTTCTGGAACCGGCTGCGCAGTGATGATGTGCTGAGCGAGCTGAGCCGCTTTGAGCCTGAGGACGCCGTGCTGTTGGCCGACGAAGCGTGTCTCGACCGCGTGGCCGAAGCATTCGCCAAGGTGGTCGACGCGAAATCGCCCTGGACCTACCAGCACTCGACGCGCGTGGCCGAGATTACGGTGGGGGTCGCCGAACAATTCGCCTGTCCGCCGCAACTCAAGCGCGATTTGCGCCGCGCGGCCCTGCTGCACGATATCGGCAAACTGGGCGTGTCCAACACGATCCTCGACAAGCCCGGAAAACCGACCCCGGAAGAATTCGAGCAGATTCGCAAGCATCCCGAGTACACGCTGCGGATCCTGCAGCAGGTCGACGCCTTCAAAGTCCTGGCCGACGTGGCCGCCTCGCACCACGAGCGGCTCGACGGACGCGGTTACCATCGCGGGCTGGGCGCGTCGGAATTGCCCTGGGTGGCCCGTGTGCTGACCGTCGCCGACATGTGCGAAGCCATGTCCGCCAAGCGACCCTATCGACCGGAAATGACCTGGCCACAAATCGAACAGATCCTCTCGAAAGACGCCGGTACGGGCGTTGACCCCGAATGCCTGCACGCGCTTTCGCGGTGGCACGAACGCCACCAGTTGGTGTCGCGCGTCGAGGCCCAACTCGCCGAAGTGGAGAGCGTGTTGGTGGGCGTGTAGTCGCGAAAATCCGACGGCGGGTTGATCGGATTTCGGTCCCGGCACGTCGGATGCCCATCTTCCGGGGATAGCCCAAGGCGATCTCCGCCGACCCGGCTCCCCCCTCGCATGCGGTCGACTTCTACGCGGCCGAGGAGCTCGCTGGGCGAATTGCATCGGACGCGAACCAGCGGCGCGCCATCATAAGCCCGAAACATCGGCCCCGCCCGATCGTTTTGAGAATACTCGGATTAGCTAAGCCGTATCGGTTGTGGTCGCCCTATCGAACAAACGGGTCATAGGCCGTGGGCAATAAAGATTCCCTTATCCTTGACATTTGGACCGATCGAAAGAGTGAGTCACTCTCATGACCGGCGCGCGGAAAATGCGCCCGTGAAGAGGGGAACTGCCGACGCTCATCACCGATCGACCTTGGGAGCATTGAGTCGTCGTCAGAAGCGGTCGAGAATTCCTGGTGGGAGTCACGGAACGACTCCGGGACAAGTGACTGCGGGAGGGAGCCGTGCGATTTTCGATTGGGCGAGGACTAGCGGCGTTGGCCATTGTCCCAAGCCTCTTTTTCGCCGCTGTGGCCCTCGGCCAACAAAACGCCCTGATGCACGCCGACAGCAGCGTCGACCCGGCCCAGCCGTTGGTGCTGTCCTCCTGGTTGTACCCCAACGCCGGCGGCCAGGAGCAGCGCGACGCGCCGGTTTCGCCGCTGACCACCGAGCCCAAGCCGGGAAATTCGTATGGCGGCGGGATGAAAGGCGGTTACGGAAGTCAGGACTACGGGTCTGGGAGCCAATGCGCCGCCTGCGACGAATGTCCCCGGCGCGGCGTCGTGATCTTCTTGGACTACAACAGTTGGCGGGGCATTTCCGATGGCAGTTGGCAAAACAACGGCATCAACACCGGCTTGAACTTCGGCACGCGCCTGGGCCGGTTCAGCGATCTGACCGACATCGGCTTTCAAATCGGCGGCAGCGTCGGCGCTTATAACTGGGCCGGAACCGATTATCGCATCAGCCATCAGAACGAAGCCCAGCCGCAAGGTTTCGTCACCTACGGCTTGTTCCGCAAGGCCAATGAAGATTCGAATTGGAGCGCCGCGGTCGTCCAGGATTGGATGCTCAACAGCAATTTTGGCGTGTTCGCCCAGAATCCGACGCTGAGCCAGTGGCGCGGTCAGTTAGGCTATGCCCTCACCGCCAATACCGAAGTCGGCGTGTGGGGTACATGGCGAGCCCACGGTGACACTCGCGACGTGCCCGGCTTTGGCAGCACGTCGTGGCGGCCCATCAATCAGCTTAACGTTTTCGCCCACTATAAATGGGGACCCGGCGGCCCGGATACCGCGATCTGGGTGGGCCGGCCCGAAGACGACCGCATCACGGGCAACGGCAGCCTCGGCGACTACACGGTGGGCCTGTACGGCAATTTTCCGATCAGCGACCGCTCGACTGTCTACACCCTGGTGACGTACATGCACCAGTCCGCGTCTCTCGGTGGGTTAGGGGCCCAAGAGGACGCGTGGAACTTTACCGTCGGCATGACTTTCTACCCGGCCCGCAATGCCCGCTCGACCACCGTGGCTGGCCAATGCTGGATGCCGGCGTTGCCGGTGGCCAACAACGGTTATTTCCTGGTCGACACGAACCACACTTTCTGACGCCTGGCGGTTCGACCAAGGGGTTTGTCAGCCGCGTGAGCTGACGCCGCGCGGTCATCGCGCGATCACGAGTCGCATCGCCCGCATCAGGAATAGGTGCCGATGATGTTCTGGTCGAAGTCAATGATCGAACCGGTCATCAGGCCGCTCCGCTCGGAGAGCAAAAAGGCGACCACGCGAGCCACTTCGCCAGGTTTGAGCAAACGGCCAAACGGTTGCCCCTGTTCAGCCCTCTTGAGCCAGTCGTTGTCGGCATTGTGAAACCGCTTCTGAATCGCATCCTCGCCCGGCGTGTCCATCCAGCCGAGATTTAAACCGTTGACGCGAATGTGCCGCTCGACCATCGACTGTGCGACGTTCTTGGTCAACGTCACCAGGGCCCCCTTGGACATCGAATAGGGCGTCAGGAAAGGCTGGCCCCCATAGCTGGACATGCTGATGATGTTGACGATCGACCCGGCGACGCCCGTTTCGATCATCCATTGCAGCGCCCCCTGCATCAGGAAGAACGGAGCCCGCACGTTCAATGCGATGATGCGATCGAACAATTCGGGCGTCGAGTCCAGGATCGTGCCCCGCTGCGAAGTCGCTGCACTATTGACCAGATAGTCGACATGATCAAAGGCGCCGCGCGCCGCATCGATCACGCGGCGGCAGTCGTCGACCTTGGTAAGATCCGCGGCGACAAACTCGGTACGGCAGCCTTGTCCGCTGAATTCGGCCGCCAGCCGGCGTCCGTTTTCGCCGTTCCGCCCGCAGATCACCAGTCCGCCGACCATCTTTTCGAAGATCAGTTGCCGGGCAATCGCTTCGCCCAGCCCCTGCGTGCTGCCGGTCACGATCGCCACTTTCGCGCGGGCTTCTGGCATGGCTGACAACCTCAATTCGAGTTTACGAACCTTCCGTGAGAGTATCTTGCGCCAGCGGCCCCAATGCAAGCAATGCGGCCCAACCTTGCTCGCCAGAGCTTGGCGCCCAGCGCGCGAGGCTGGCGTAAGTGGAATCCACCGCCGACCTGGGCTACATTGGCGGACATGACACATGCGGCCGCACGTCGGAGAAACAATGATGCCGCGGCCAAGCCCTGAAAACCCCGATCGTTTTGACCTGCCGAGGTGATCCATGAATCTCGCTCAACAGCAATCTGGTCGTAATCGCCCCGCCTTGGGCCCGATTGGCCAGGCCAACCGTGGCACCCGCGCCGTCTTGCGGTTCATTCAACGCGCCGTAAGAGTGGCTGCCGCCGGAGCCGCGCTCGTCATGGCGCTGGCCGCGGCGACCGTTGCCGAAGAACAGGCTGCACTGCCCAAGGCCTTTGTCGACGGCGCCGGTCCCGGGTGGCGGGAGTTGGGCGAACAGGATTTCACGCACGTCAATTGCGATCCAGATACCTGGGCCTGGACGCAAGGAATCATTCACTGCACGTGTCAGCCAGTCGGGGTCGTCCGCTCGCAGAAGCTGTACACCAACTTCGAATTGGTCGTCCAGTGGCGGCACCTGCGCTCGGGGGGCAATTCTGGGGTGTTCGTATGGACCCCCGAGACGTCGCTCAAGGAATTGAAACGCGGCCAGCTTCCGCACGGCATCGAGGTGCAAGTTCTCGATCACGGATATGCCGAGCAGTACGAGCAGCAAACCAAGAAGAAGCCCGATTGGTTCACCACGCACGGCGACGTCTTTCCGGTGGGCAGCTCTCAGATGACCCCCTTTCCGCCCGTGGCCCCCGACGGCAAACGCAGCTTCCCCACCAAGCATCTCAGCAAGGGCGTCAACCAGTGGAATCACTATTACGTCCGCTGCATCAACGGCGAAGTGCGACTGTGGGTCAATGGCGAAGAAGTTTCGGGCGGCGCCCAGTGCGAGCCGCGGACCGGCTATCTCTGTCTCGAATCCGAGGGCTCGCCAGTGGAGTTTCGCCAGCTTCGTCTGCGCGAGCTTCCTTGAACCGGCGAGGCGTCGAGTATTCGATGCACCGACACGCCATTGGGGTCGAGTGGCCTGCTAACGTTCCGCGATATAAAATGGACGCGCGTCGCTAATCCTCGGAAACAGCATCTGGCGTGAAAGACCAACATGGGGCGATGGCCGACGGCGCATGGCCGCAAGATCGGGTCCGCGGCCTCGCGGCGCGGCGCCGTGTGGCTGATCGGCTGTGGATGTTGCGCTTTGCTGGCGGGTTGCACGGCTTCGGCCCCGGTGCCCCCGGACTCGCTTCCCGACAAACTGTCTGAATTGGGACTGTACGCGGGAAAGTTGGATTTGCTGACGCCGGCCACCGGCACGGTTCCCTACGCACTCAACTCGGGGGCATTCTTCGACGACGCCCTGGTCGACCGTGTGTTGCGATGGCCGGCCGGCGAAGTCATCGTGTATGGCGATGGTGGATCGCTGGAGTTTCCCATCGGCACCATCCTGGCCCAGACCTTGTTCTACCCCGTCGACCGGCGAGAGCCGCGGGGGAAGCGGCGGCTAGTGGAAACACGCGTGCTGCTGCGCCGATCGGACCGCTGGCTCGGCGCGTCGTACTTGTGGAACGACGAGCAGTCAGACGCCGAGCTGGCGATCGTCGGAGACAGGGTTTCGGTCGCTTGGCGCCAGGCCGACGGGACGCCGTGCGAGTATTCGCTGCCGGTGCCGGATGCCAATGGGTGCAAGCGCTGTCACAAGCTTGCCGGCACGGTGGTGCCGCTGGGGTTGACCGCGAAGCAGTTGAACCGATCCTTGCCGCCGCAATTGGGCAGCGAGAACCAACTCGGCTTTTGGAGCCGGCAGGGCTGGCTGCGCGGCCTTCCGGACGTTGACGCCATTCCCCGCCTGGCCTGCTGGAACGATCCGCGCAGTGGAAGCGTCGAACAGCGGGCGCGGGCCTGGCTGGACGTCAATTGCGCTCACTGCCATAGCACCACGGGCCCGGCCCTGAACTCGGGCCTGCACTTGTCGGCGAGCGTCAAACGGCCGGTCGAATATGGCGTGTTCAAAACGCCGGTGGCCGCCGGCCGCGGCAGCGGCAATCTCACGTACGACATTGCTCCCGGCAAACCGGATCAATCCATTTTGGTGCATCGCATCACCGCTACGGAATCCGGCACCGTCATGCCCGAGTTTGGTCGATCTCTGGTCGATGCCGAGGGGGTCGCGTTGATACGCGAGTGGATCCAGGGGCTTGCCGAGTCGAGCCTGTCGGCGGGGGCCGACTTGGTGGGCGAAGTGCGTGAGTTGACGCCCGAGGAATTGCAGCATTGGGCCGCCGACGTGCGCTTGAGCGGCGATCGCCGCCGCGGCGAGGAGTTGTTCTATCGCGACGACTTGAATTGTCTGAAGTGTCACGCCGTGGCGGGCGCCGGCGGAGACATCGGCCCGGATTTGACCCGGTGGGAGACCGTTCCCAGTCTCGAACAACTCGTCGAGTCGGTCCTTTTGCCCAACAAGAATGTGCGGCCGGGCTACGCCACGCTGACCGTGCAAGTCGACGATGGCCGGGTCATTTCCGGAAAAAAGGTGCGTGAGGATGACGGGTCTCTGGTGCTCCGAGATCCGTACCGAGGAGACACCGTGATCCCCACGGCAACGATCGAGAGCCGCTCGGAGGGAGGAACGCTCATGCCCACGGGTGTCGTCAGTCGCTTGACGCGGCCCGACGTTTTGGATCTGATCGCGTTTCTTAGCGAACTTTCGACGATTCCGGCCGACCGCGTTGCGAACCACGAAACGGTTCGCAGTTGGCGGGTTCTCGCCCAGGCTCCTCCGGGATTCGAGGCACTCGACGCGGGCCGGCTGCCCGCCTGGCTCGGACGCACCGAGGGCCTCGTGTGGCAGAATGCCTATAGCCGACTTTCGGGCGCGTTGCCCTTGAATAGCGTTCCGGCACCGGACGACGGCCGACGGCGCCTTGTGCGTTGCCGGTTCGTGGTGCGAAAGCCAGGACACCTGGCCCTGGACTTGCAAGCGCCCGGCGTGCAAGCTGTATGGCTCGACGACCGTCGAGTGTCGGTCGCGGAGCTCGGCGATGCGCAGGTCGAGGCGGGGCCGTATCGAATGACGATCTTAATCGAGCATGCCCAGGGCTCCGCTGGAGAATTGGCATGTCGCCGCCGCACGAACCAGCCCGGCGATGCCGAGATCGAGTTACTCAACGTTGCTCCGTTTGCGACGGACGATCAATAATAACGAAATCGAGTGTTGAGGGCCTTGGGTGCGGAACGTCCGCGGGTCAGCGTCCGCTGGTCAGGCAGCGTTCCAGCAATGTGACTTTTCACTTTAGGAGTCGGTTCATGGTTGGCTGCGCGCGAACTAGTCTGGCGGCTGTGTTCATCCTTCCGTTGATGCTGCCGCTTGTGGCGCGGGCCGAAGATTGGCCGCAGTGGCGCGGGCCGAATCGGGACGGCGTGTGGAGCGAGACCGGAATCCTCGAAACCTTCCCGCCCGACGGACTAAAAATCGAATGGAGCGTCCCCGTCGGCATCGGGTTTTCCAGCCCGGTGGTGGCCGGCGGTCGCGTCTACGTCACCGACTCGGAGCTGGCCAAGCCCAAGGCTCGCGAGCGCGTGCACGCCTTCGACGCGGTCACCGGCAAGCCACTCTGGAGCTACGCCTACGACGTAGACTATCCGGAAGCCGCATTTGATGAGAAGTATCCGCGCGGTCCGATTTCGACGCCGATCGTCGCGGACGGGCGAATCTACACTTGGGGACCAGCCGGCATTCTTTTCTGTCTTGATGCGCTCAAAGGCGAAGTAGTCTGGCAGAAAGACATCCAGAAGGAATTTCCCAACAGTTACCTTGACACCGCCGGGTCTCCCTTGATCGAGGGAAATTTTCTGATTCTTCCTGCCGGCGCCAAGCCGGACGCTTGCGTCATTGCGTTCGACAAGAACACGGGCCAGGAGATGTGGAAAGCGCTGGATGAGGAGGCATCGGCCAGCTCGCCGATCATCGTCAGCTCCGGCGGCAAGCGGCAGCTCATCATCTGGACCCCCCAGGCCGTGACCGCGCTGGATCCTGCGACAGGCAACACCTATTGGCGAGAGCGGCTCAGCACCACGCAGGATGCCACGGTGTCCACTCCGGTCTATCACGACGGCCACTTATTAGTCGGCGGCTTGATGCTCAAGCTCGACCCCGATAAACCGGCCGCGACGGTCATCTGGCCCAAGTCGCGGGCCACTGCCCGCAGAGTTCTGAGCGACACTTCGACCGCCCTGTTTCGCGACGGTTACATCTACTCGGCCCGTTCGGCCGGCGAGTTCGTGTGCCTCGAAGCGAGCACCGGCAACCAGCTCTGGGAAACGGACAAAGTGACCGACTTGAAAAGTGGAGCCAGCATCCACCTGACCGCCAATGGCGACTCGGCCTTGCTCTTTAATGATCGTGCCGACCTGATCCGAGCTCGGCTCACGCCCCAAGGCTATCAAGAGATCAGCCGCGCTCGCGTGCTTGAACCGCCCGCGACTTGGAATCGCAATTGCGCGTGGGCAGTACCGGCTTATTCGAATCGGCACATCTATGCCCGCACGAGCAAGGAATTGGTCTGCGCCTCGTTGGCCGCGGAACCATGATGTCAGCCGCGGCAATCCGCCGCGCGACTTCCCGGAGTCTACGGTGTCGGCCCAGCCGGCTTGGAGTCCGCGTCCTGCTCGGGCGGCTTCTGCCCTTGTCGCCCACCGCCAAAGAGCCCGCCGAAGCGTCCCCGGCCGCCACCTCCGGTGCCGAATAGCTTGCCGGCCTCGTCGAGGATGTGCGCTCGCGCTTCGTCGTCCAGCTTGGCGGTGTTCCATTCGCGCATCAGCGTCGCCATCAGGGCTCCGTGCAGCCGCATCTCTTCACTAGGATGATCGACGACGAGCTGGAAGATACCAAAGCACATTTCGTCGGTGCTGCCATTGCCAAACAACACCCGCTTCGGCGGCTTGCTGGGATTGAGGGGGTTTTCTTCCGAATTGTCGTAGCGGCACAGGATATCCAGCTTCGTCCCGTTGGGCAGCTTCAGCGGCTCGTGGTAGACATAATTGTCCTGCCAGTAGAAATTCCAATCCTTGATCCACATCAAAGGCTCGACCTTGCCGTCGGGCAGCGTGGCGGTGAGCTTGATCTCCTTGCCCACCAGGTGCATGTGCGGCAGAAGCGAAATCAAGGTCACGTCAGCCGGCAGCACGACCGACGAAGTGACCGTGTGCTCGTGCGCGCCGGCCGGAATATCGATCATCAGCGATCCGACGAGAAACGGCGCGCGCGACATCTTCCGTTCGACCGGCTTGTCGGCAAAGTAGAGCGCGATCGACGACTGGTCGGTCGCTTCGGTGCCGCGCGGGTGGGCATGCAATTGCAACACCAGGTCGGTGCCCTTGCGCACCGTCATGCCGGCGTTCTGCGGATAGTAGCGCGGCGTCATGCCGGGCGTCCACACGCCGATGATGCCCGCCACGGGAATGCCGATTGAACCGAAAGTCCGGTAACCCGGCTCCGGCGTTTCGGCGTCTTTCTGCCTTCCCAGCCCCGAGTTGTCGAGAAACAAAATGGCGTGGTGCACGACCGACGGATTGCCGGGCCGGAATTCGAAACCGATCACGGTTTTGTCTTCTGGCAGATCGAGAGGAATGACGAAGTGTTGAAAAATATCCTCGCCGCTGGCGGGCACCGTAAACGGTGCGGGGGCCTTGAGCTCGAGGTCCGGCTTGCCCAGCCGCCAGCCCGAGGCAAACTGCGGCGGCACGGGCCGATCCTCGGGGTCGCCTTCCGGCGCGCCGGCCTTGGCCCAGCCTTCAATCAACTCGATTTGTGCATCGGTCAGGCGGCGCTCGCCCAAAAAGTGTCCGTAGCCGATCTCGGCCTTCCACGGCGGCATCCGGCGCCCGCGCGTGACTTCGCCAAGAAACCGGGCCCGTTTCGCCGCGTCTTGGTACGTCAGCAGCGAAAACGGAGCCACTTCGCCCGGGCGATGGCATTCGGCGCAGTTTGCTTGCAAAATCGGCGCGACGTCGCAATTGTAAGTCACGTCGGCATGGTCGGCCGCCGGACGCCTGGTTTCCACGGGGCATCCCACCGGCGTCGTGCTGGTGACGGCGACCGTTTTGCCGTCGACCACCGCCGTGATCGCGTCGACGAACTCGTGGGTCGTCGCCGTGGGGCGCCTCTTGCCCAATTCAGCGTACCGATCGTCAATCCGCCCGCGATAGGCGACTTTGGCGTCCGCCGTGAGCACGAAGGCCTCGGGCACGTGCGTCGGATTGAAGGCCTCAGCCAACTCGCCCGACGCGTCGAAGAGCAGCGGGAACTGGATCTGAAACTCTTTTTGAAACTTGACGGCCGCGGCGCGCTTGATGCCGGGCTCGGAGATCACGCCGAAAAATTTCACCGGCTGGTCGGCCATCAGGCTGGCCAGGCGATTCAGTTCGGGCACGTACTCGCGCGAGATCGGACACTCGGTCGTCATGAACACCAGCGCCACCGCCCGGTATCCTTCGCCATTGCCAATGCGGTATGCGCGACCTTCCAGATCCAAGACCGAGAGAAAGCGGGCCGGGGGAATATCGATGTCGCCGCCGCGCGCGCTGGCGCACGGCCCGCCGACCATGGCCGCGCACGCCATTGCCAAGACAAACGACGGCAGCCAACCCAAAAACGTCCCGAGCGAGCGAGCGTGATTCATCGCCGAACTCCTAATACGTTTGCGACAGTAAACTGGCACGTCCTATCCGGGCCGAGTCTCAAGCCGACCGGCACGTCAATTGTCCGCTATCCTACCAACGCCACGACCCGAATCTAGCGAGCGGTTGGTTTTTCCTCAGTTTTTTTGCCGCGGCGAGTGCGAGTCGCTCGAATCGGCCCTGAATTGCCACGGACCATTGGCGTCAAACAACGTCCCCCGGGGCACGTAGAACACGCTCGGGCCGCTAGCTATACTGGTGCCGTCGATGGATTGCCGGAGCACCGTTTTTCGGGGAGTGGTTATGGTCCGACCTGTCGCAGGTTGCTATCTCGCCGCGTGGCTATTGCTTGTCGCCGCCGCGGCAGTCGCACAGGAACGGCCGCAGGCGTTTGTCGGCGCGCGGATCATCCCGATCCAAGGGGACGAAATCCCCCAGGGCGTGCTGGTGATCGAAAAAGGAAAGATTCTCGCGGTCGGCGCCGTAGGCTCGGTCACAGTGCCCGCGGGCGCCAACACGATCGACGTCGCCGGGCGCGTGATCATGCCCGGCCTGATCTGCACGCACAGCCACATCGGCGGATTCGGGGGCGCCGACGGCAGCGGTCCGATTCAACCCGGCGTGCGCATCTACGACTCGCTCAACGTGCACGACTCGGGTTTCAAGCGGGCGGTGGCCGGCGGGCTCACGACGCTCAATATCATGCCCGGCTCGGGCCACCTGATCGGCGGCCAGACGGTCTACGTCAAACTGCGGCTGGCGAATCCCAAGCCGAAGAAAATCGATCAGTTTTTCATGCTCGATGCCGACGGCGCTCCGCTGGGCGGGCTGAAGATGGCCAACGGCACCAACTCGATGCGCGAGCCCCCCTTTTCCGGCACGCGCGGCAAGTCCGCCTTTCTGGTGCGCGAACAGTTCATCAAGGCGCGGGAGTATCAGGACAAAATCACGCGTGCCGCGGGCGATCCGGCCAAAATGCCGCCGCGCGACCTGAATCTCGAGTCGTTGGTCGAGGCGCTTAAGGGCAAACGCGTGGTCCACCACCACACCCACCGCCACGATGACATCATGACGGTCATCCGCCTGGCGCAAGAGTTCAACCTGCACGTGGTGCTGCACCACCTGAGCGACGGCTGGAAAGTGGCCGATGAAATCGCGGCGGCCCATGTCCCTTGCTCGGTGATCGTGATCGACTCGCCCGGCGGAAAGCTCGAAGCCCGTTATGCGGCCTTCGAGACCGGCGGCGTGCTGGAAAAAGCCGGCGTGCCGGTGGCGTTTCATACCGACGATTGGATCACGGATTCGCGCGTCTTTCGCCGCAGCGCGGCTTTGGCCGTGCGGGCCGGCATGTCGCGGGCCGGGGCCCTGCGGGCACTGACGCTCTCCGGCGCCGAAATGCTGGGCCTCAGCGATCGTATCGGCTCGCTCGCGCCAGGCAAGGACGCCGACTTCGCCATCCTCGAAGGCGATCCGCTGAGCGTCTATTGCAAAACCCTCCAGACCTGGGTCGAGGGGGTTCGGGTGTTCGATCGAAACGATCCGAGCGACCATTTCTACGCGGTCGGCGGCTATGGAGCCGGCCACGACCAGGACCCCTATCTCTGCTGCTTCGGGAACGTCGACACCGGAGGTGCACGATGAACGGTCTTCTTGCCAAAGCGTCGACATGTTTCTTGTTGCTGGTTACGGCCAGTTCATCGGCCGTGGCACAGATCGCCGTGCACGGCAAAACCGTGCACACCATGGCCGGCGCGACGATCGAAGACGGCATGCTGGTCATCGAAGACGGCAAGATCACGGCCATCGGCCGGGCCGACCAGATCGCCGTGCCCAAGGGTTTTCGCGTTCTGGAGGCCCCGGTGGTCACGCCCGGTCTGATCGACGCCCATAGCACGGTCGGTTTTTCGGGCATTTTCAATGTCCCCCACGACCAGGATCAATTGGAACACTCCTCGCCGATACAGCCCGAACTGCGGGCCATCGATGCTTACAATGCGCAAGAGGATCTGATCGAGTGGCTGCGCAGCTTCGGCGTGACCACGGTCCACACCGGCCACGCGCCGGGTGAATTGATGTCGGGACAAACGCTGGTGGCCAAAACGGCCGGCAACACCGCCGCCGCCGCGGTGATCGTCGAGGCACGCGCCGTGGCCGCCACGATCGGTCCGCAAGCGCAAAAAACCGGCGGCAAGTCGCCGGGCACGCGCGGCAAAACCATGGTCATGCTCCGCGCCGAACTGATCAAGGCCCGCGAATATCTGGAAAAAACCCGTCGCGCCGCGGCCGCGCCCGACAAGGGCGAACCGCTGCCCCGCGACTTGAAACTCGAGACCCTCGCGCGCGTGCTTTCGGGCGAGCAGCCTCTGATGATCACCGCGCACCGGGCTCAGGACATCGCCAGCGCGCTGCGGCTGGCCAAGGAATTCGAGATCAAGATTTGGCTCGACGGCGCCACCGAGGCTTATCTGCTGCTCGACGAGATCAAGGCCGCCGGCGTGCCCGTGATCGTGCATCCGACCATGCAGCGGGCCTTCGGCGAACAGGAGAATCTGAGTTTCGAAACGGCGTCGAAACTGGTTGCGGCCGGCATTCCGGTGGCTTTGCAGAGCGGCTATGAGGCCTACGTCCCCAAGACGCGGGTCGTGCTGTTCGAGGCGGCCTTGGCAGCCGCCAACGGTCTGAAGTTCGACCAGGCACTGCGAACCATCACTATCGACGCCGCCAAGATCTTGGGGATCGAGAATCGGGTCGGCTCGCTGGAAGTCGGCAAGGATGGCGACGTGGCCCTGTATGACGGCGATCCATTTGAGTATACTTCACACTGCGTAGGTTGCGTAATTCAGGGTCGAGTCGTGAGCGATAAGATTCGCTAGCCGCCGGCCGTGATTTTTTGCCGATGACGGCCGTGTTACGTCGCAGATGACCGCGACGGGATGCCTGTTTTGCCCAAAGTCCTACTAGTCTGGCCGCTGGCAACCTGCTAGAATCCGCCTAGTCGGTTTGACGACGCGAATCGTGGCGTCGGTTCTTCTGGAACCCGTCCGCTGCCTGCTCCCTCGCCTTTCCCACTTGGCGGGCCACCACTCTGGTCCCTTTCGGTTCGACCCGGAAAGTATTCAACGGGTCCGTTTTGCTTTGTTGAGGAGATTCAGCGGTGGGTAAGAAACTTTATGTCGGTAATTTGAGCTACAGCGTCACGAGCGCAAATTTGGAAGAAATGTTCACGCCATTTGGCGCTGTACGCAGTGCCGAGGTCATTCAAGACCGCGACACTGGTCGTAGCAAGGGTTTTGGATTCGTCGAAATGGCCGATGACAATGCCGCCCGCGAGGCTATCGCCGGGCTGCACGAAAAAGAGCACGATGGTCGTCCTCTGACGGTCAACGAAGCCAAGCCGCGCGAAGAGCGTAGTGGCGGTGGCGGCTATGGCGGCGGCGGCGGTCGTCGTGGTGGCGGCGGTGGCGGCGGCGGTGGCGGTTACGGCGGCGGCGGCGGTCGTCGGTAAAACGTACTGTTACGCATTTAATCTCCGAAGGCCGGAAAGACCCTAGCTTGGGTTTCGCCGGCCTTCGGCTTTTTCGGGCTCTCTCGTGTCCCACGGTCCCGCACGCGCGACCATCGACACGGCGCACTTTCGACGATTAGAATGCCCTTCCAAACACGTGGGTGGCGCCGCATAGCCGAAGGTTATCTTCCTGGGCCGGCGCGACCGCTTTGGGGGCACGCGTTCGATGCGCGAGGGTACTTCACGCCGACAAAGCGCGAAACGATTTCCGCCGCGATGTCACGTCGCGCGGCTGCTGGTCGTCTTGATCGGCCTGGCGGCCAGTTGGCCCGGGACGCGGGCGGTGGCGGCGGACGCTAAACGGCCGAACATCGTCTTTATCTTTTCCGATGACCACGCCTGGCAAGCCATCAGCGCCTACGGCGACCCGCGCCAACTGCTGCACACGCCCAACATCGACCGGATCGGGCAAGAAGGAATGCGGTTCAATCGCTGCCTGGTGCCCAACTCGATTTGTGGACCCAGCCGGGCCACCGTCCTGACCGGAAAATACTCGCATCGCAACGGCTTCTACAACAACTCGAACAGCCGCTTCGACGGCACGCAAACGACGTTTCCCAAGTTGCTGCAGGCGGCCGGCTATCAAACGGCCATCGTCGGCAAGTGGCACCTGGTCAGCGACCCCACTGGCTTCGACCATTGGAACATCCTGCCGGGCCAGGGCGTCTACTACAACCCGACCACGCTCGAAAACGGCCAGCGCGTCGATCACGAGGGCTACGTCACCGACGTGATCACCGACTTGAGCCTCCAGTGGCTCAAGGGCCGGGACCCGTCCAAACCGTTTTTGCTGATGTGCCAGAACAAGGCGCCGCACCGCGAGTGGGAGCCGGCCCTGCGACACCTGGGCCACGACCACGATCGCACATATCCTGAGCCGCCGACGCTGTTCGACGATTACTCGGGCCGCGGCCTGGCCGAGCGCGATCAGGACATGACGATCGAAAAGACGATGAACGCCAAGGATCTGAAACTGACCCCGCCGCCGCAATTGAACCAACAACAGCGGGCTGCATGGGACGCCTATTACGAACCGCGAAACGAAAAATTTCGTCAGGCCAAACTCGCCGGACGCGATCTGGTGCGTTGGAAATACAACCGCTACATGCACGACTATCTCGGCTGCGTGAAAGCGGTCGACGAGAACGTCGGACGCGTGCTGAAATTCCTCGACGACGAGCATCTGGCCGACAATACGATCGTGGTCTACTGCGCCGACCAGGGATTTTTCCTGGGCGAACATGGCTGGTTCGACAAACGCTGGATCTTCGAGGAGTCGCTGCGCACGCCGCTTGTGGTGCGTTGGCCAAGCGTGACGGAGCCGGGCAGCGTGAATCATGACCTGGTGTCGAATCTCGATTTCGCCGAGACGTTTCTCGAAGCCGCCGGCGTGCCGATTCCTGCCGAGATGCAGGGCCGCAGCCTGGCAGGCGTGCTCGGCGGCCATACGCCGGCCGACTGGCGCCAGGCGTTCTATTATCACTACTACGAGTATCCCCAGCCGCATCACGTCCGCCCGCACTATGGCGTGGTGACCGACCGCTACAAATTGGTTCGCTTCTACGGTCCGGATACCGACTACTGGGAACTGTTCGATCTCAAGACCGATCCCAGCGAATTGCGCAGCGTCTACGCTGAGTCCGATTACGCCGACGTTAAAAAAAACCTATCGACCGAATTGACCCGACTGCGCGCCGAACTGCAAGTTCCCGAGCACGACCCGCCCAACGCATCGGGACGAAAATAAGGTGTCAGGAACCTTTTTTCGCCGCGGATCGAGGACGGACGCTTTCACCAACGACACACGTTGACCCGTTTCTCACGCCCGCGTCAGCCGATCGGCCAGGTTATTCTGGCCGCCGACGTCGGTCAGACGGCGCAGCCGGCCTTCGAAAAGATAGGTGAGTTTTTCGTGGTCCAGGCCCAGCAGCGTCAGCATGGTGGCGTGCAGATCGTGGACGTGGACTTTGTCTTCCACGGCGCGGAAGCCGAGCTCGTCGGTGGCGCCGATCGCCCGACCCCCGTGGATGCCGCCGCCGGCCAGCCAGGCGGTGAAGCCGTAGGGATTGTGGTCGCGGCCTTTGTTGCCCTGCATCACCGGCGTGCGGCCGAATTCGCCGGTCCAAAGAACCAGCGTGCTCTCCAGTAGTCCACGCTGCTTGAGATCGGTCAGCAAGGCCGCGATCGGCTTGTCGGTCTTGTCGGCATTCGCGCGGTGGTTGCCCGAGCAGTCGCCGTGGCCGTCCCAGTCGTTGCAATAGAGTTCGACAAATCGTACGCCGCGTTCGACCATGCGTCGCGCCAGCAGGCACATCCGGCCAAAGCGGGCGGTGGGTCCCTGGTCGACGCCGTACATCGCCTGGATGGGCTGCGGTTCTTGCGAAAGGTCGATCAGGTCGGGCGTCGTGGTTTGCATGCGAAACGCCAGTTCATAATTGGCGATCCGCGCCGCCAGGTTCGAATCGTCGGCCCGTTCGGCCAGATGCGCCTGGTTCCATTTGCCGATCTGGTCGATCAGCGTGCGTTGTTGCGGGCGGGTGATTTGCGGCGGAGAGCTGAGGTTTTGGATCGCGGCCCCCTCGGTGCGAATCAACGTGCCTTGATAAACGGCCGGCAGAAAGCCCGAGCTGTAGGCGCTGCTGCTGCCGCGAATCACGCCGTCGGTCATGACCATGAAGGCCGGCAGATTATCGCTGGCGCAACCCAGGCCCGAGGTGACCCAACTGCCGACGCTGGGATGTCCCAACAGCAAGTTTCCCGAGTGCATCAGGCTCAGCGCCGGTCCGTGGATGAACGAGTCGTGATAACACGAGCGAATCACCGCCAGGTCGTCGGCAAAGCCGGCCAGGTTGGGAAACAGGTCGGAGATTTCCAAACCCGACTGGCCATGCTTTTTGAATCCGAACGGAGAGCCCATCAGCGTGGCGCCGGCGGCCGACATGAATTGCAATTTCAAATCTTCCGATTTGAAGCTGGCCGGCAGCGGTTTGCCATCGAGTTTTTGCAACTCGGGCTTGGGATCGAAGGTATCCATATGGCTCGGCCCGCCCTGCATGAACAGCGAGATCACGCATTTGGCCTTGGCCGGAAAATGCGGCTGCTTGGGGGCCAGCGGACCAACGCGGCCCGGCCCGACTTCGCTGGCACCGGCGCTGGCCAGCGCCCCGTCGCGCTCCAGCAAGTATCCCAGCGCCATGGCCGCCAGGCCGCTGCCCGAGCGCAATAGCGCTTCGCGGCGAGTCAGCGCCGTGTCGTAGCGGTGGCAACAAGTCGATTTCATCCGGCCCTCCACGCTCTAGTCGACAAACAAAAACTCGTTGAGGTTGAAAACCGCTAAACAAAGCTTGGCCAGCGCCGCGGCCCGAGCCGGCGGAAGTTTGGCCAGGTCGGCCGGCGGATTTTCTAGCGCCGCGGCCGATGTGTCGGCGGCCAGAGTGTCAAACAGCCGCAATGCCTCGGCCTTTTCCGTTTCGTTGGGCGCGCGGGCCAGCGCGATGAGCCAGGCCCGAACAATGCACGCGCCCGAGTCGTCGCCGGCTTCGCGCACCATTCGCGCGGCGAATTCCTGCGCCTGACCCAGCGCCCGACGATTGTTGAGCAACCACAGTGTTTGCGGGGCCACCACCGTCACGTCGCGGCGCGGACTGCTGACCGAATTGATCGGGCTGTCGAACACCTCGAACATCGGAAAGCGGAAATTCCGCCGCACGATGATGTAGAGTCCGCGTCGCGTGTGCTCCTCGGGATCGGCCGAAACGGTCCATTGCCACGGTTCGCGCAGGGCCGACATTTCGTCCTCGGCCAATTGAGGCACGACCGGCCGGCCGCCCAGTTTCAGGTTGATCGTCCCGGCCGTGGAATGCACGAAGTCCCAAAGCGCTTCCGCTTCCAGCCGGCGGCGATTCATCCGCCACAGGTAGCGATTGTCGGCGTCCTGGGCCAGATTGTCCGGATTGGTGTAGCTGCTGGCGCGCTGATAGGCATTGCTGAGCATGATCGTGCGGTGCATCTGCTTGAGGCTCCAACCCTGTCGGACAAACTCTCGGGCCAGCCAATCGAGCAGTTCGGGATGGGTCGGCGGCAGGCCCATTTTGCCGAAGTCGTTGGACGTCGCCACCAGGCCCACGCCAAAATGCCCTTGCCAGATGCGGTTGACCATCACGCGCGCCGTCAGCGGGTGTTCGCCCGAGGTGAACCACAGGGCCAATTGCTTGCGGCTGGTGGTAGGGCCGCCGAGCGGTTCGCGATAGCCGGTGGCCTGCCGCAGAATTGCGGGAATCTCGGGCGAGGCCCGACGCTTGGGCCGGTCGAGATCGCCGCGATTAAGAATGTACACTTCCGGCACCAACGCCGGTTCGACGTGCCCTAACACGGATGCCGTCGGGATTTCCATCAGACCATCGAAACGATCGCCGGGCGCGGAGGCGGCCGCCTCGGGCAAATCCAGCACGGCCGCGGCGATTTTGTCGCGCAGGTCGCGCTTAGTCTGTTCTTCTTCCGGCGTGAGTTTGCGGCCCGCCACGCGCTTCTCGAAGCTGCGATAGGCGCGACGCGCCTCGTCGATGGCGAGGATCCGCGGATAATGCTGCTTGTAGTCGGCGATCTCCATGCCGTTGACCAGCGGCATTTCGACTTCCTTGCTGCCGGCGAAAATAGCCTGCAATCCGTAATAGTCGCGTTGCGAAAGGGGATCGAACTTGTGGTCGTGGCAGCGGGCACAGCCGAGCGTGAGCCCCAGGAACACGCTGCCGGTCGTGTCGGCCCAGTCGGTCATTCGCTCATAGTCCAACTTCTTGGCGTCCATGTTCGATTCATGGATTTGCGTAGCCAGCGCGTAGAGCCCCGTGCCCACGCGGGCTTCGAGATGTTCGAGCTTCTCCTTGGGCATGACATACGTACCCGGCAGCGACAGGTCGTCGGGCCACAGCTCGTCGCCGGCGATCTGTTCTTGCACGAAGCGACTGTACGGCTTGTCGTCGTTGAAGCTCTTGACCACGTAGTCGCGATAGCGCCAGGCATTGCGAAAATA
>JBGQKM010000074.1:0-20269 GCA_041499515.1 Planctomycetia bacterium
CACGATGCGGTCGGCCAACTCTTCGACGATTTCCGGTACGGGCGTCGTCATGACTACCGTTTGGTCGCGCGCGGCCAGGTGTCGGAGGATGCGCTTCAGCGTCAAGATGCCCGCCGGATCGAGCCCGCCCGCGAACGGCTCGTCCAACAGCAAGAACGGCGCATCGGTCACCAGCGCCGAGCAAAGCGCGATCTTCTTCTGCTGCCCATTGGAAAAGCTGCGGATCGGCCAATCCCCTTCCCGCGCCAGGTCGAACACGTCCAATAACCGCTCGACATGGTCCATCAGGCGATCGTCGGCGACGTTATACAGGTCGCCCACGGCGTGCAGGAACTCACGGCCGGTTAGATCCTTCGGCAGCCAGGGATGATCCGGCAGATAGACCACGCTTTGGCGAACCGCGATTTCGTCCTCGGCCGAGCCGCGCCGCCGGTGGCCGTCGAATTCGACAAACCCTCTTTGCGGCGTTAGCACTCCAGCCATCACGTTGAGCAACGTCGTCTTGCCCATGCCGTTAGGACCAACAATCACGACCAGTTGGCCCGCGACAATTTCCAGATTGATTCCCTTCAAGACCGGGCGCACGCCGTAGTGCTGCACAATGTCGACGACGCGAAGCATGTCAAGGCCTGCGGCGATGGTTAAGTAAGGGATTGCGTGCGCTGCATACCGCCTCAGCTTTTGGCCGCGTACAGTTCGGCGTATTCCAGCACCCAGCGGTCGACCAGTTCGCGGAAGGAGGCGATGTCGACCGCGTCGAGCATTTGATACTGGCTGCGGTTGTAGATTTCTTTATTGCGGATGGTGCCTTTGGCGGCCAGTTCCAGCACGCGCGACGGCGACAACGGTCGCACGCCGACTTCCAGGCGGCTGAAAAGATTGGCCCGTCGGCCGTCGCTGAGCGAAAGATCGTCGCGGCTGATCGCCGCGCCCCAGCCGCGCGCGCCGACCAGGGTCTCGTAGCGAAAGCCGGGAAAGTGCTGCGGCAATTGCCGCATGCACTGTTCGATGTGTTCCGACAGCTCGAGCCGGTATTGCGAATGCAACCGCTTGAGCTCTTCCTCGCCCATGGCCCGCTCGGCCCGCGCCCGCGCCTCGGCGTCGTGCGAGCGTTGTCCTCGCTGGATCGCTTTTTCCAATCGTTGTTGAAAATCCATCGGATGCCTAATGTGTGCCAGTCGAGTTGAGAACCGGAGCCCTGTCGCCGTTCACCGGCGCGCGGCGGCACCTCCATTATACCGGGCGCGAACCGGGAGAACCCCAGCGGGCCTAAGCTTCCGGCTTCGGATCTTGCGGGGCGTCTTCGACCTGCAACTCGAAGAATTGTTTCAGATCGCCGAAGGTTCGCAAGGGCTCCTTGCCGGCTTTCATCTCGTTGGTCAGCGGCACCAACGGCTTGGGCTTGGGCTTATGCCCGCCCTGGGCCGGAGGCTTGCTGAACTTGGGCCGAGGCGGCCGGGTGTCTTGCTCGTGCTGTTGGCGGCCGCCGCCGCGCTGCGGCGCGCGCTGGGGCCGTGCCGGACGGCGATCAGGGGGCGCGACCGCGGCCTGAGCCGGGGCTTCGGCCACCGACGCCGTTTCCGCGGTGGCCTCGGGCGGGCTTGGCGCGGCGCCGCCACGTTTTCCTTCGCTCTTGCGTTTCTCACCGCGCCGCGGCGGCTGGGTCCGCTCGGTGCCAGGCGGAATCATCGAGAGCGACACACGGCGGCGCGTCTTGTCGATCTCGTGGACCCAGACTTTCACGATGTCGCCGACCGAGACCACGTCGTGCGGATCGCGCACGTACTTGTTGGCCAACTGGCTGATGTGAACCAGGCCGGTGTCGTGCAAGCCGATGTCGACAAACGCGCCGAAATCGACAACGTTGAGCACCGTGCCCGACAGCTCCATGCCCGGCGACAGATCGTCGAGCTTAATGACCCCCTTCTTGAAGATCGGCGGCGGCAGGTCTTCGCGCGGGTCGCGGCCGGGGCGGGCCAGTTGGGCCAGAATGTCTTTAAGCAGCATTTTTCCGGCGTCGAGCTGAGCGGTTAAGCCCTCAAGCTCCAGCCGGGCGGCCCGCTCGGCGATCTGGGCCGTGGCTTCTTTTTCGGCCAGATCGGCCAGCGTGCAGTCCATCTTCGAGAGCACCTGCTGGGCCAGCTCGTAGCTTTCCGGATGGATCCAGGTGGCGTCCAACGGATTGTCGCCGGCGCCGATCTTCAAAAACCCGGCCGCCTGCACGAACGCCGCCTCGCCGAAGCCGGGCACTTCCTTCAACTGCTCGCGATTGCGAAACGGACCATGCTGCGCGCGATAGTCGTACAGCCGGCGGGCAGTGAGTTGATTCAGACCCGAGACATACCGCAACAAGGCCGGGCTGGCCGTGTTCAGATCAACGCCCACGAAATTGACGCACGATTCGACCACCGCGTCCAGCGAGACCCGCAAGTGCTTGGCCTTCACGTCGTGCTGGTACATGCCCACGCCGATGCTGGCCGGGTCGATTTTTACCAGTTCGCTCAGCGGATCCTGGATGCGGCGTCCGATCGAGATGGCGCCGCGCAGGGTGGCGTCGTATTCGGGAAATTCCTCGCGGCCCAGCGGGCTGGTCGAATAGACGCTGGCGCCGGCTTCGTTGACGATCACGTAGGCCACGCCCTGTTCGGCCAATTCGTTGGCAAAAATGTCGGACATGAGTTCTTCAGATTCGCGACAGGCGGTGCCGTTGCCGATGGCCGCCACGGTGAGCTGATGCTGGCGGATCATTTCGACCAGTTTGCCCCGGCCTTCCAGCTTGCGCTCGGGTTTGCCGATCAGGTGAATGACGGCCTGATCCAACAGGTTGCCGAATTCGTCGAGGGCCGCCAACTTGCAGCCGCTCTTGAAACCCGGATCGATCGCCAACACGCGGCGGCCGCGGACCGGTTTTTGCAGCAGCAGATTGCGGAGGTTGCGCGCGAACACTTCCACGGCGTGCGCCTCGGCCCAGTCGGTCAATTCGCGGCGCACCTCGCGCTCGAGACTGGGAAATACCAAGCGGGCCAGCGAGTCGCGGCCGCAGCCGCGCAGGAAATCGGCGTGCGGATGATCGGGTGGGCACGAAAAGGCGTCGACGGCGGCCTGCATGGCTTCCATGTCGGCTTCGATCTTGACGCGCAACACCTTGGCTTTTTCGGCTCGGTTGATGGCCAGCACGCGATGTTGCGGCACGCGTTCCAGCGTTTCAGTGAAGTCGAAATAGTCGCGAAAGCCCTGGGCCAGTTTTTCGTCGGCTTCGGCCCGCGCGCTGACGAGTTTGCCGGTGTGGTTGAGAATTTTTCGCAGTTTCTGCCGCAGATCGGCCCGCTCGCTGAGTCCTTCGGCCAGGATGTGCCCCACGCCCAACAGCGCGTCGGCGGCGCTGGCGACTCCGCGCTCGATGTTGACGAAATCCGCCGCCCGCGCGTCCAAATCGGCACAGGCCGGCGCGGCGGCCAGAACTTCCTCGGCCAGTGGCTCCAGGCCGCGCTCGCGGGCCAGGGTGGCCAGGGTCTGTTTCTTGGGTTTGAACGGCAGATAGAGGTCTTCCAGCCGCTTGGTGCTGGCGGCCGACTCGATTTCCCCGGCCAGTTCGGAGGTCAGTTTGCCCTGCGAATCGATCGATCGCAGGATCGTTTGTTTGCGCTCGGCCAGCAGTCGCATTTTGATCAGCCGCGACTGAATCTGCCGAATGTGCTCTTCGTCCAGCCCACCCGTTTGGTCCTTGCGATAGCGGGTGATGAAGGGAACTGTGTTGCCAGCATCGAGCAGATCGACCACACACTCGACCTGCGGCAAAGAGAGTTGCAGCGTTTGCGCCACCGGGCGAAGATCGATGGCGATCGTGTAGGTGCTACCCATGTAGACTCTGCGCGTCGCGATAAAGATTGACGCAATTGACGCAAATGTTTAACGGCACTTGACTTGGCAACCTCGCAATCTAGCGCTTGGCCCTGCGGTTGTCAAGCTTCTGGCAGCCGCGCGCAACCGGCGCTTTTCTCCAAATTACCCAACAAACCCTCACCGCGCGCAGGACCGGCGCGCAAGGTTTTACCGCTGCTACAAGGTCGCCGAGAAAAAACCCTAACTTCGGAGAAATGAAGCAAACCCGTAGTACTCCTCCTGCCGATACATGAAGCGCAAGGGCGGGCGTAGACAGCATGATGTGCATGCGTCCGGTGCGGCGAGTTTCCTGGACTAGGGGTCCGGCGGCCGGTTCAACAAAGTCTCAGACGTAAGGAAGCGTCCCCATGGCTCGAAGCCAATTGCGAGTGTACTACGGCCCTCAGAGTGACGTTTGTGCGTCGATCACCGAATCCAAGGAAGCCAAGGATTCCGTCACGGTTCCACTAGGCGAAATTCTTCCGCTGTTGGCCGATGCGGTCCGCAACGAACGTACCTGGCTGGCTGATTTCGAAAGCGACCAGGTCACGATTTCGACCGACTTGTACGAAGTCATCCTGGCGTATCAGCACTATCGCCGCCCCTCGGCCTGAGCCTCGCCCCCCGGACTCGCGTCAATCTTAGATCGATATTTCGAGCCTGTCGCTTCTGCGGCCAGGCTCGTTTTTTGCGCGCCCCGGCGGCCTCAGAAGGCCTCAATAGTCGGTGCACTCGGGACGCCCAAGCGAGGCCCAGGGGGCGATCCAGCGAGGAAAGGCCCGGCGGCACACAAACGGCACGATCGGCCCAATCGTCACACACGGGGCGCCGGCCCGGCGATTGCCGTCAATTTGGGGCCAAATCTGCTGTCCCCATTGTTGCGAAACCGATGATGTAAAGTTAGCATAAATACCTAGTGTGCATCAAACGGGGTCTCTTTAGTGAATGGGAGGGTTTTAGGATGCCGCGGATAGGCAAGACAATAATCGTGTGGGCAGTCGTTCTGTTGACTGCCGTCGACCCGGCCTCCGCATGCCGATTCCGACATCGGCGTTGCTGCCCTCCGCCGTGTTGCTATACACGTTGCGTCGCGACGTGCCCTCCGGTCGATTGCTGCACGGCCCCGGCTGCGGCCCCGACCGTAGCACCGACGCCGGCCCCGCCGACTCGCGCTTTGTTGCCGGCCCCCGCGCCCGAGGCCACTCCGTTGCCGGCGCCACGCTTGACGGCGCCCTCGGTGGCCCCGATGCCCGAGCCGCCCGCGGAGCCCGAGCCGCCGATGAACGAAGTGCCTGCGCCGGAGCCTCCGGCCGAAGAGATGCCTGAAGAGCTGGCCCCAGGGCCTGCCGCCGACGAGCCGGCCCCAGCGGCCAAGCCGAGCGAGGACGTCGAAGACCTGTTCAAAGATAACGACGCCGACAAAAAAGACGCTGACAAGAAGACCGACGACGACGCGGCCCCGGCTGCCAAGCCGGCCGAAGACGTCGACGATCTATTCAAAGACAATGACGCCGACAAGAAAGACGATAAGAAGGCCGACGCCGGCGATGCGGCTCCGGCAGCGTCGAAGAATCAAACCGCCGACGGCGAGGTCGACGACCTGTTTTCCGAACCGGCCAACCAGGCCGGCAAGAGCGCTTCGACCGAACCGGACGAGGAGATGAAGGACGACGCCGACAAGCTGTTCGAAGAGCCGGCTCAAACCGAAGCCTCCAAGGAAGAAGCGGCCAACGTCAAAACGGCTCCGATGGCCGAACCGGCTCTGCGGCTGTGGACCGATAACACGGGCAAGTGGCACGTGCGGGCCCGGCTGGTCGTGGTGGGCGAAAAAACCGTCCGACTGCTGAAAGACACCGGCAAGTACACGACGGTGCCGTTCGAGCGGCTCAGCCGCAACGATCTGGCCTTCGTGCGCCAACACGCCGACGGCGCGATCGCCGGAAAGTAATCGCGCAGAGCTTAGCGAAGGGGACCGTCCCCGCAGTTTTGAAACCGGTTCAAGTGCAATAGCTGTCAGCGGCAAACTTCGCCGCTGGCAGCTTTTTTTGTGGCCGGATCAAGCGCACCATCGCCGACAGATTCGATCAGGCCAACTCCAGCGGCGAGCGCTGGTCCGGCGTGGGCTTATGCGCCGCAAGCAGGTTGGCGCGGCGCAGTTGTCCGCAGGCCGCGTCGATCTTGTCGCCTTTACGCTCCCGAACGTAAACGTTGAGTCCCGCCGCGCGCAAGATTTCCAAAAACCGGTTCACGGCCGCTGCCGAGGGAGTGCGATACGGCAACCCGGCAACCGGATTGTAGGGAATCACGTTCAATAGCGCCGTGCGCGTGTGCAACAGGGCGGCTAATCGTCGGGCATGATCGGGACTGTCGTTGAGCCCGGCCAACAGCACATACTCGAAGGTGAGCCGTCGGCCCGAGACTTCGAAATAGTGGTCGGCGGCCTTGAGGATCTCGGCCAGGCCGACGTTCTTGTTCACCTGCACCAATTGATCGCGCAGTTCGTCGTCGGGCGCGTGCAGCGAGACAGCCAGGTTGTAACGGCAATCGGTCTCGGCCAGGCGCCGGATGGCCGGCGGCAGTCCGACGGTCGAGATCGTGATCCGCCGGACGCTGATGCCCAAGCCAGATCTCGACGTGGCTTCGTCCAGGGCGGCCAACAGGCGGTCTAAATTGGCCAAGGGCTCGCCCATGCCCATGACCACGATATGGCTCAACCGCTCTTCGGCGCCGAGCAGTCGATCGAGCCGCAACATTTGCTCGATGATTTCGCCGGCCGTCAAGTTGCGGGCCACGCCGGCCAAGCCGCTGGCGCAAAACACGCATCCCATCGCGCAGCCGACCTGCGTGCTGATGCAAATGGTCCGCCGCAGGCCGTCGCGCAATAGCACGCACTCGATTTGTTGGCCGTCGGCCAGCTCCAGCAGCAGCTTTTCGGTGCCGTCGTCGGAGTGTTTATGCTGTACGACTTGCGTGGTCCACAGGCAAAACTCGGCCGCCAGAGCCTCGCGCAGCGATTTTGGCAAATCGGTCATTTCCTCAAAGCTTGCGGCCCGGCCGGCGAATAACCAGTGGCGAATCTGCGCATAACGAAAACGCGGCAGGCCACGCTCGACCAGCCAGTTTTCCAAGGGCTCGTGGTTCGGTTCCAGAAGGTGAATCACGCGGACGGCTCGCCAGGCTAATTGCCCCGCCGGGCGCGGCGGCGCTCGGCATCGGGCTGGAGGACAACTCGCACTATTATACGCAAACCCGTGTCGACCCAAGCGGTTAGACGGCCCGACGCGACAAGTTTTCTGGCACGGTCAAAATTGACACTTGCTCGGCCAAGGTCCACAATGTCGGCAGCCGCGATTCAATCGCGCGGCGTCAAATCCACGGGTGTTTTCCCAGCAAGCGAAGGATGTTTGCCATGTCGCAGCCCATGAACCCCTATGACCAGCCTGAACCGCGTCGGCCCGGCATGGGCGGCGCGACCAAAGTGCTCTTGGGCCTGGGCATCGGATGCGGCGTGATCGTGGTGTTGTGTTGTGGCGTGTTCGGGGCGGGCACGTTTTTTCTCGCTCAAATGGCCCAACAGGCCATGAGCAACGATCCGGACAAGGTCCACGACCTGACTGCCGAGATCGTCACCATCCACATTCCCGACATGCTCAAACCGTTGGGGTCGCTGGATCTCAATATTCCCGTCGTCAACACCAGGATCCTGACCGGCGTCGCGTACCGCGATGCGTCCAAAGACAACGTCCTGATGCTGGGTCAGTTCGGCGAGCAATTCGGTGACGACGAAACCATGCAATTGCACTGGAAACAATTCTCGCGCGAGACCAGGCGCCATGAGGACGACGTCCGCATCGAAGAATCGGAAAAGTTCGACACGCAAATCAACGGACAGCCCGCAAACTTCACCATCGGCAAAGGCCGCGAACGTGAAGCCGATCGGGAGGTCTGGGAAGTGGCCGGAAAATTTCGCGGCAAGGGCGGCCCGGCCGTGCTGATTCTGCGGTTGAACGCGTCCGACTTCAGCAAAGAGCAGGTGCTGGAGATTCTCAAGTCGATGCAATGACGCGCGGCGCCTCGGGCCGCCCGTCTGCCGCTCAGCGGCCCAAGATCTCGCGCAGCCGCGCCGGTAGTTGGCCACTGACCAGCGCCGTTTCCAGTTCGTCGAGATCGGCGTACAACTCGTGGCTCAGAAATTTCACCGCCCAATTGTGCTGCATTGGGCTGACCGTCACGACTGCCCGGCCGTGCTGGTAGGCTTCCCACATCTCGATCGCCGTGCCCATCGAGGCCTCGGGCGCGAACGCCAGCACCACGTCGACTTCGCGACACAGCTTGTTGTGATGAAAAAAGACGGTGCGCCCGCGCTGGTCGTCGTAGTCGAGCGAATCGGAGTGGTCGGCCAGCGGGTCGTAAATGTCGGCCCCGGGAAAGTGGTCTTCGAGCAGCCGCTTGAGATGAGCGCGATAGCCTTGATGGTGCAGCGTGGCCGCCAAGTGTGAACCTTGCATGATGCCGGCCAGAAAGAAACGCAAGGGACGATCGTGGGACATCATGTGTTTCCGCGGCTCGAAGCCGCCACGTGCGGGAAGTCGAAACTCGGGGGCGGTGCTGTCGCCAACGTGGCGCATCGACTAGGATAGGGGGCGAACCCCCGCATCGACAAGCCGACACCCGCTCGCATCACGTTTATGGCAACCCAAGCGAAATCCAAACCGGCCAAGAAATCGCCACGCGCGACCGCGCGGCGCAAACCGGCCGCCGCCACGCCCGCCACGCCAAAAACCGACGCCAGGCGGGCGCTGCAAATGGTGATGGAATTGATGGCCATCCCAGGCGCCAGCGGGCACGAGGGGGCTGTGGCCGCCTATATCACCGAAAAACTGCGCGAGGCCGGCGCCCCGGCCGCCGCGATTCGCAGCGACAATGCCCACACCAAAACCCCGCTGCCGGGCGAAGTCGGCAACCTCATCTTCCAGTTGCCCGGCACGGCCTCCGGAGCGCGACGCCTGCTGATGGCGCACATGGACACGGTGCCGATCTGCGTGGGCGCCAAACCGGTCCGCAAAGGAAACGTGGTGCGTTCGGCCGATCCGAAAACGGGCCTGGGGGCCGACGATCGCGGCGGCGTGGCCGTCGTGCTCAACGCGGCATTGGAAATCATGCGGCGCAAATTGCCGCACCCGCCCCTGACGTTCTTTTGGCCCATTCAGGAAGAAGTCGGCCTGCACGGGGCCCACTATGCGCAACTGAGCCTGCTGGGCAAACCGCGGCTGGCGTTCAATTGGGACGGCGGAGCGGCCGAAAAAATCACCATGGCCGCCACCGGCGGATATCGTTTGCAAATCGAAATCGAAGGCCTGGCGGCGCACGCCGGCGGCGCGCCCGAACAAGGGATCAGCGCCATCGCCATCGCTTCGCTGGCCATCGCCGAACTGGTGCGCGAGGGCTGGCACGGACTGATCGTCAAGGGCCAACAGCGCGGCACCAGCAACGTCGGCATCATCCACGGCGGCGAGGCCACGAACGTCGTGACCGATCACGTCGAAATCAAGGCCGAAGCACGCAGCCACGATCGACGATTCCGCAAACAGATCGTGGACGTCATCGAAAGAGCCTTCCAAGGCGCCGCCGCTGGCGTGTGCAACGCCGACGGCCGGCGCGGCCGCGTGCGATTCCACGGACGCACCGATTATGAAGCATTCAAATTACCCGACGATGAACCCTCGGTCCTGGTCGCCGAACGCGCGGTCCGCACCCTGGGCATCGATCCGCACCGCGCGGTGAGCAACGGCGGACTGGACGCCAATTGGATGACCGCCCACGGTATTCCCACCGTCACCTTGGGCTGCGGCCAATCGCAAATTCACACCACGTCGGAACTGCTCGACATTCACGCGTTCGAGCAGGCCTGCGAGATCGCGTTGCGACTGGCGACCGAAACCGACTAGCGGCTCGCTTTGCGGAGGGCACGCCTATGGAACTCGACGACGAACTTTGCCTGTGCTTTCACGTCACCAAGCGCAAAGTGATCAACTTCATCCGCGTCGAAAAGCCGTCGCGGCCGGGACAACTGAGCGAGTGCTTCGGCGCGGGCACCGGCTGCGGCTGGTGCCGCACCTATCTGCAACGCCTGTTCGACCAGCAGCGCGAAGGAATCGCCGAGGGCATGCCCGACACCACCGCACAAGAACATGCACGCGGCCGCGCCAAGTACGTGCATGCCGGCGGCGGCACCCCGCCGCCCGGCGCCACCCCGGTCGAGGACGCCCCGCCCTGACCCTCCGCCGCGGTGCCGCGGCCTGGGTAACAGCCGACCGAGAGGTTTGGTCCGGTGCGTCCCAATCATTTGGCAGTCAAAACTAGCGTCCCGGCGACAAATACATTATGATTAGGCCCGCTGGTCACGTTGCTACGGCCCTGGCCGACGGCCGCAGCCAGCTCGTTCCATCCCTCCGGAAAGTCCAGACTATGGCTCGTAAAGTTCTCAACCGCAAAGAGTTACGTGAAGAAAACGATACGGCGGAACGAGAATCCAAGACTAAGAAAAAAGTCATCAAGGGTGAAGTCGAACTTAAGAAAAAGCCCGCGGTGAAGCGAAAAAGCCGTGCCAAAACCGCGAAAGAAGTGCGGCTTAAGGCGTTTTGGGGGGTGTTTAATCAGTCGATGAAGCGCGTCGCGCTGTTCGACTATAGCCAACGCAAGCAGGCCGACAAGAAAGCGGTCGAGCTGACCGCTTCGGCCAAGACCCCGCACTTCGTGCAGCCGGTCAAGGAAGCGATTCAGGAATAGCATGTCGCCCACTCGCCGGAACCGCGCGGATTTCGTGCGGATGCCCAGCCCATGCAGCGGCCGCGTATTGCGCCCTGCCAGGCCCGACGGACGGTGCGAATTTCGGCGTGCCAAAGTGCACACGCGCGGCGTCTGGCCTGAGAAAAACCACTCGCTTGACTCACCCGGCTTGAGCATCGAAAATCGCTAGTGTGCCCTTGCCGCGTCGACTGGTGCCGGCCGGAACACAACGCCACGACCCTTGCGCCGCCAGGCGCCGTAGCGCAATAAAAAACTCCCGCGAACGATACCGGGTTGCAGCTTCCGGAAAACGCTTTGGAAAACAGCCGCTTATGGAATTCAAGCCAGGTCACACGGTCGGAATCGACTTGGGCACGACGTTCTCCACGCTGGCCCAATTGGATCAGGAGGGCAACCCGGTCCCGATTGCCAACGACGACGATGAGGTGGAAACCCCGAGTTTGATCCTGCTCGCCGAAAGCGGACACGTGTTGGTGGGTCCCAGCCGCATGCGCGCCGCGATGGAAGATCCCGATCACGTGGTCGATCGCGTCAAGCGGCACATGGGCAGCACCGATTTCAAGCGCACGTTCGACGGGCGCGAGATCACGCCGGAATTTCTCTCGGCCCTGATCCTGAAAAAGTTGCGCAAGGACGCCGAAAAACGGATCGGAAAAATCGGCAACGCGGTCATTACCGTGCCGTACTATTTCAACGACGCGCGCCGCAAGGCCACCGAAGACGCCGGGCGAATCGCCGGGCTCAACGTGATCGACATCATCAACGAGCCCACGGCGGCCACGCTGACCTATGCCTGGTCGCGGGGCGAGCTGGGGGCCGGCGGCGACCAGCAGCGCCCGCATCTGGCGCTGGTCTACGATTTGGGCGGTGGCACTTTCGACGCCACGGTCGTGCGCTACACGCCCACCCATTTTCAGGTATTGGCCACCGATGGCGACGTGCAATTGGGCGGCATCGACTGGAACGACCGCCTGGTGGACTACGTGGCGGCCGAATTCAAGAGCCGGCACGGCCGCGACCCGCGAGAATCCTCCAGTACGCTGCAAATGCTGCGGCACGACGCCGACCAGGCCAAGATCGCGCTGTCGCAAGCCAACGCCGCCACGATCGCCTGTCGCCATGAGGGCAAGGCAATTTCGCTGCCGATCACGCGGGCGCTGTTCGAGCAGATGACCGCCGAACTGTTGCAGCGAACCAGCGACACGGCCCAACTCGTGATCGAGCAAGCCGGGGTGACCGCCAAGCAACTCGACGCCATCGTGCTGGTGGGCGGTTCGACGCTGATGCCCAGCGTCCCGCTGATGCTCAAGCAATTGCTGGGCAAGGAACCGTTTCAGGGACTTTCACCCCACACGGCCGTGGCCCAAGGCGCCGCCATCCACGCGGCCATTTTGGAAGCCAAGTTTCGCGGCGAATCCAGCGAACTGGCCGAACGCATCCGCAAACTCTTGCGGACCGTCAAGCAAGAGGACGTCAACTCGCACGGCCTGGGCGTGGCGGCCCGCAATCCCAAGTCAGGCAAAACCGTCAACCACGTGATGATCCCCCGCAACAGCAAGTTGCCCACCGAAGTCACGCGGACCTTCGTGACCAGCGAGCCTAATCAACAGCGCGTCAACATCAAGGTCATCGAGGGCGATGCTCCCGATCCAGACGCCTGCTCGCAGTTGGGCAACTGCCGCATCACCGGATTGCCCAAGAACCTGCCCCAAGGCTCGCCGATCGAGGTGATCTACGCGTTCGACGCCTCGGGCCGAGTGCGCGTGCGGGCCCGCGACAAGACCGGCGGCCAAGAGGCGGCCATCGAAATCGAACGCAAAGGGGGGCTCAACGCCCATCAACTCAACGCATTCACGGATTTGGCCAACTCCTACCGGGTCGACTAATGGCACGACTTGCCGCTAAGATTCTGGGAGTGCCGGCCGGCCTCAAGTAATTCACGATCTCATCGAGTCTCGACCTTCCATGACCAAAACTCTCGACGCCTATCGCGATTGGCTCAAGATCACCGAAACCGCTCGGCCGCTGAACCACTATCAGTTGCTGCGGCTGAAAATGTTCGAGGACGATTTGGCCAAGGTCCGCGAGCACTATCGGGCCATGAACGTACACGTCCGTAAGTTCGCCACCGGCGAATTCACCAAACAATCGCAAGATCTGCTCAACGAGCTGGCCAAGGCCATGCTCTGCTTGACCGACAAACAGCGGAAGGGCGAATACGACGCCTCGCTGGGACGAAAAGACGTCGCGGCCGGGCCCAGGGGCCGCACGTTCGAACAGATTCTGCTGGGCAACAAAGTCATCGATCAGGCGGCCCTGGACAAAGCCCGCAACTTTGCCAAGGCCATCGGCGTCGAGGTGCGCGATGCGTTGGTGCAGCAGAAGTTGGCCAAGGCCGACGCCGTGTTGCCGGCCTATGCCGAATCGATCGGGCTGCCGTATCTCGACCTGGCCGACGTGCCGCTGGACAGCAGCTTGATCGCGCGCGTGCCGCCGGTGCTGGCCCGCCAGCATTCGTGCGTGCCGGTGCTCATCGACAGCAACGAGCTGCTGATGGCGTCGCCCTATCCGCTGGACCCCAACGTCGAGGAAGAATTGCGGCTGCGGTTCGGGATGTCCGTGCGGTCGGTGCTTTGCACGCCGGGCAATATCCACGACGCGATCGCCAAATACGTGCCGCGAGACGGCTCGGCGCCCGAGCCCGCGCCGGCAGCCGCCGCGTCCCCAGTTCATGCCGCGGCCGCGCCGGCAGCGGCAGCTCCCGCTCCCGCGGCACGCCCCACCGGACCGATGACGCCCGAAGAACAAAAGCAGCGCCGCGACTATGCCATGGTGGCCTTCTTCGGCGGCAACATCGTGCTGATGAACCTCCTGTACTACGGGCTGCACCGGGGTTTCTTCTTTTCCGCGCTGCTCACGCTTCCCACGGCGGCCATCGCCGCGGGAGTCACGTGGAAGATGAAGTCGCGCTAACGGTCGAACGCGCCGCTGCTGGCCGCGACGAATCAGCTCAGGAATTTTTCCAGCCGCTTGCGCGTTTCGGGCTCTTCGGTTTGGGCTTTGCCGAAACCCGGTTCCGCGCCGGCCGCGACGGCTTCCTGCTGATATTCGGAAAAGTTGCTCACCAGCATGACCGGAATATCGGCCAGCTTGGGATCGGCCTTCATCTGCTGGATAATCTCCAGGCCGTCGGTATAGTCGGCATCCAGCTTGCGATTGATCAAAACCAGGTCGAACCGGCCGGCACGCAGTTTGGCCAGCGCATCGTCGGCGTTATGCGACTGCGTCACCCGCGCGTCGAAGTGGTCTTCGACCAGGTGGCGAATCGTCGCGTGGTCGGGCCGGCATTGTCCGACGTCCAGCACGTTTTTCATGCGACCTCGTCAGCATCCTGTGCGAGAAAACACCAAGACGACGCCACGGCGGCCGGTTTCATTCGTCCTTGGCCTGGATGGCAAACACGTGATCCTTGTTGGCGATGAACAGCGTATTGTTGGCCACCACGGGCGTGCTGTAGACCGAATTGGACATGCTGTTTTCGGCGATCAGCTCCATCTTTTTCGACAGCCGAAAGACGCAGATATCGCCGTCCTCGTCACCGATATAGACCTTGTCCTCGACGATCATCGGCGAGCCCCAGGCGGCGGCCAGCATGTCGTGTGTCCAATACGGGACGCCCGTCTTGGCGTCCAGGCAATGAAACAGCCCGCTGAAATCGGCCACGAACAGCAACCCATCCTTGATCGCCGCGGTGCCGCAGGTGCGGTGCATGGTTTCCTCGAACTCGATCTTGCCGTTGTGGTTCGTGTCGTAGTTGGCATAGTGCCAGACCACGGCCGAGTTGGGATTGGCCCGCGCCACTTCGCCGGCCTCCTTATTGACCGCCTGCATGCGGTGGTGGGGGATCGGTTTGGTGAGGTCCTTGAGATTGAAGGCCAATTCGGGGCTGACGTCGCCGCGCTTGGTCGGATCGATGCACCAGAAGTGTCCCACGCCTTCGCCGTGCTCGGGGTCTTCGCCGACGCCGACGTAGACCAGACCTTCGTAAATCACCGGCGTGCCGATGATGTGGTTGCGGTCGGCCCGCCCGCCAAGCACGTATTTCGATTCTTTCGGGTTGCAGTCGAATTTCCACAGCAGTTCGGGTTTGCCGTCGTGCGAAGTGCCGTCGCCGAGGAAACTGTACAGCCAGCCGTCGCCGCCGCCGAAGAGCACTTGCGGCACGCCGCCCAGCACGGCGTAAGCCGGCGAAGACCATTGGCCGTGCAGCACGTTGGTGCCCGGCGAATTGTCGCTCCACAGCACCTTGCCGGTGTTCTTGTCCAGCGCCACGAAGGTGGGGGCATGGGGGGCTGGCAGGTTGACGTGCCCCTCGTCGACGCCGTTGGACGTGTTGACGTACAAAATGTCGCCGACGGTCGTCACCGAGCAACTGCACATGTTGTGCTGCGAGATGCCCAATTGTTTCATCATGTTCAAGCGCCAAATGACGTCGGCCTCGTCCTTGTCGTCGACATTGATCATCTTGTAGGCGCTCAGCCGCGGACCTTCCATCCGCAGGCTCACTTCACGCTCCACTCCGCTGGCGGGCATGAACGCGAGCTTGAAATTCTGGCCGTCGGCGACGAACTTCGCGCCGTCCGGCAACGGCAGCCCGGCGGCCTTGAAGGCGTCGGCCAAGGCGGGCGTGACTTTGCCCTCTTTCAGGTTCTTGACCACATCGGCCAGCTTATCCTTGGCCGGATCCTCGTTGCGCATGATGTCGAACAGCCGGCCCGGATCTTTGGTGACCGGACCATTGTCTTGTCCGTCGTAAAAACCCTGGGTGTCGAGGCAGACCACTTCGCCGCGGCTGGTGACGTACCACAGCCGGTTGCCCTCAACCAACGGCGTGGCGCAAATGCCCTGCAGCGGCCAGTCGTGCACCCGGCCGGTGGGCAGTTTTTCGTTCGAGTGCTGCCAGAGGAACTTGCCGTCGGCTTCACTGAAGCACAACAGCACGCCCAAGTCGAAGGTGGCCGGATAGCGCTTCAAATAGCCCGCGCCGTTGTTGCTGCCGACATACACCTGGCCGTTGGCCACTACCGGGTTGCCGTACGATTGCGAGCCCAGCGCGGCGGCCCACTTGATATTCTGCGACCCTTGCTTGTTCCACTTGCCGGTTTTGGTATCGAACGAGCCGATGTTCCACTCGGTGGGAATGTTCTTGCCCTGCGGCGTATTGTTGCGCATGCTCGAGCCGCCCCATTGACCCCAGTCGAGCGGCTGGATGCCGCGCGGCGAATTGTCCAACGGCACGCTGGCCGGCTTGCTGGGGGCCGCGGCCTTGGCCACGATCGCGCCCGAGTTATCCGACGGCGCGGTGGCCGGTTTGACTGCCCTCGGTTCGACGCCCCGCAGCAGCGAAGCGCCCAGCAGCGAGAGTCCCGAGAGCACGAACAGGGTCAACGCGATTTGAGCCGTTTTCATGGCGAGTCATCTCTCCGGTCGAGGTGGGTGTGTCGAAGTCGCGGTCCCGGTCGAAACTCCTCGCGTCTGGACAACCGCAAGGGGGCCAGGACCGAATCCAGGGGGGCGCTTTACTTGGGTGTGTTTTTCGTGACCAGAATGTTATCGATGAAGATTTCCGAGTCGCTGGCATTGCCGAACACCCCCGGGCTGCCGACCAGGTTCGGCGCCTCGTCGACCGCTTCGATGGTCCACGTTGGGGGTTCGGTCTCGTCGCGCTTCCAGACTTTGCCCTTGAGCACCGCCTTGCCGTTTTCGGCCGCGGCCCGAAATTTCAGCGTGTACCAGGTGTTTTCTTTCCAGGCAAACGGCACCGATTTGGAGAACCGCGCCAATTGCGGCGTCCACGAGCGAATCTGCACCTGCTGGCTGGCGCCCATCAAGTCGAAGGTATAGCGTTGGGCGATCACGCCGGTGTCCGGCAGCTTGTTGTTGGTCAGCGCGCCCAGCACGTCGGCTTGGATCGTGTAGTCGTGAGTGTCGGGTTGCCCCATCCAGGCCTGGCTGCGGGTCCCCTTGGGAATCGTGGTGATCTTGACCAGCAACTTATTGCCGTCCACTTCGCGGATGATATGCCGGTAGCGGGCGCCGACCCACGTGATGGGCACTTCGCCTTCGGAAAAATCGAACTTCCACGGCAGGTCGGGGACCACGCGAATGCGGGCCTGCGCCGGCAAGTCGCCGACCTTGGCCGTCAAGATCGTGGCCGTGTGCGCCGGCGCGCTGGCCGCCAGGAACGTGCCGTCTTTGTTGATTTCGCCAGGGCCGGTGAGCGTGAAATTCGCCGGACTGTTTTTCAAAAACTGGCCACGGGCGTTAAACAGCCGCACCGTGAACTTCTGATGCGCGCCGGGCTTGAGCAGCACTTCGGCCGGCACCACCTGCACGCTGGCCGGCTGATCGTCCTTGCCGCGGGGCGTTTCGTGCGGAGCCTCGGGGCGCGGCGTGGCCGCAGGCTTCGCATCGGGCCTGCCCAGACAGTAAAGCTGCGCTCCGGTCGGCAGATAAATCCGGCCGTGCGAGACAATCGGCGAACCCGAGACTTCGTCCTCGTCGTTCAAACGCAGCTTGTGGGTCAATTTCACGCCGTCGGCCGTGGGCTGAAACACGTGCCAGCCGCTGGTCGTGCAGGCGAAAATCTTCCCATCGGCGTAGACCGGGCTGGAACGCATGATCGTGCCGATCATTTTCACCGGCTTGCCAATCTGCTTGCCGGAGGCGGCATCAATCACGTACAGTTTCGCGCCGTCGTCAAACGCGTACAGCCGGCCATCGACCAACACCGGCGAGCTTTTGCCGTCCATCATGCCCTGGGCCCGCCATAACTCGCCGTTCGCCACCGCGGGTGAGTCGTCTGTTGCCGGGCGCGGCGTGATGTCGCCCGATTTGCCGCCGTCGATGCAGACGATGGCGCCCATCGAAAGGTTGTCCAGGTTTTCTTCGGCGTGGGATATGTAGACCCTGCCGTTGTCCACCACCGGCGAAACGTTGATGCCGCGGCGCGAAAGCTGAAAGCCCCAGATCGGCTTTCCAGTGCGCGGCTGCCAGGCGTAAACGCCGCCGTCGCCCGATCCAAATACCAGCGCCGCCTGGCCGCCCAACACCGACAGCACCGGCGTGCTGTAGGTCGTGTCCTCGGGCAGGGGTCGCGTGCCGTTGAACCACATCGTGTCGCCCGTCTGCTTGTCGAACGCCAGAAAGCGATGGGCCGGCAGGGCCATGTCGCCCCAGCCGATGACCACGCCGCTGATGATCACCAGATCCTCGAACACGACCGGAACATTGGTCCGTCCGCCGTAGGTCGTCAGCAGGCCGAATTCTTCATTGAGCGAATGCTTCCACAGCGTCTTGCCGGTTTCGCCGTCGAGGCACTGGAAATAGCCGCACACGCCCATGGCATAGACGTGGCCGGTGGCCGGATCTCCGACGCAGCACGACCAGCCGACCCGTTCGGCCGGCACGTCGGACAGAAAGACGTTGAATTTGTTTTCCCAGATTTTCTTGCCCGTGGCCGCTTCCACGCAGACGACCTTTTCACCTTCCTTGGTGGTGCCTGGCTCGGAGCGAACAATCGTGTAGAGTTTGCCCCGCATGACGATGGGCGTCGAGATGCCACCCAGTTCGCGGCTCTTCCAGAGCACGTTGCCTTCGGTCCCTGGCGCGTTGGGGTCCCAACGGTCGATGATGCCGGTCTCGCGCGAGACGCCATTTTGTTCCGGACCGCGCCAATTGGACCAATCCAGCGGATCGACGTCCGCGGCGGCCGATCGAGCGACGCTCGCCAGGCCTAACGCTCCCCAGAAAATAACGACCACAGCGGCCAACGTTGGACAGCGATTCAATCTCATGTCGGGCTCGTAAAGGATGTGCCTGGTAATAGGTTGCCGGTTCGAACAACGGTTCTGTTTAGAATACGACGCCTGCCCGGACGGAGCAAGTCGCGGCCCATGTGTCGGGGCAACGGCCGCGCGCCCATTTAATCGAACCATTCATCCGCGGGGTCAAATTTTGGGGACGCGATCACCAGCACGGTCATTTTGCCGACGGCCCGATGCCGCACCCCGGGTCGAATCAGGATACAGTGGCCCACCGCGACCGGCACCCATTGGCCGTCGAGTTCCAGGTGCGCCTGCGGTTGGCAGTCGAGCACGTAGTAGACTTCGGTGAGTTTCCGGTGGTAATGCGCGCGTGCGTCGGCCGAGATTTCGGTTTGATGGATGGTCGCCGGAAAGTCGGCCGCGTCGGCAAACGCCCGCCGCGACGTGCCGCAGGGGCAGGCCACGCCGGCAATCTCGGCAAAGTCCACGATCTCGTAACGGCCATGCGTCGTAGGTTGTTGCATTTGAGCAAAACAGGCGGCTGGAATGCCCGGCGGGCGGAATTCGGCTGGCGCGGGCGGTTGGCTGGTGCCTGGGGGCCGTCGGCGTGCCGCGCGCGACCTGCCTGGCGGGCGACTGCCGTTCAAGTTTAACCAACCGGCAAGTTCACCATAGCAGATCGCCATCGGGCAGGCCACAAGTGCCGCTAGCAGGGCGTTGCGATCGTCAAGGTTTGACTCGCTTGCGCGGCGGGAAATGTCAACGCAATAGTTGCTCTAAACCATTCGTGGAAAAATACTTCTGAGCTCTCAAGGGCTCTGCGCCACGGAGCCGATACGGTAGTTGTTACCCGCCGAGGATCGCGTGCCACCGGGCACGTACAAGGGCGCGTCAGGGCTACCGGATCGGACTTTTCGAGTCAAGGATTGGCTCGACCGGTCCTGGCGCAATAAACCGTGTGAACTGCTGGTTCCGACCCACCTTCCCTGCCTGCCACTGCCCACAAACCACACCGAAGTCGGCTCTGCATTCTTCGAGAGCTAACCCCTGGTTGTCGTTCCTGCGCTGGTGCGCGGGGAGGCCGTGACGTGCTGTGCCAGTCAGGGTGCACGCTATCCGCAGTTCAATTAAAGGAGACGTTGCTCGATGAGATGGAACATGGTTTTTGGAGCGCTAGTAGTCAGCGTAGGCCTGTGCAGCCAGAGCTTCGGTTTCGAGCTCTTGGACCGCATGCTTGGCCTGAACGACTGCGGCTGCAACAGCTGTTGCCAAAAGTCGTGCCAACCGGCTTGTGGCTGCGACAAGGGTTGTGAACCCTCGTGCTGTGCAGCGGCGGCCCCCAGTTGCGCGGCTGAACCGTCCTGCTGTGCCGCCCCGTCCTGCTGCCGTTCGCGTTGCCACAGCCATTGCTGTGGTCTGCTCGACGGTCTGCACAATCGTCTTTTCGGTTGTGGCAGCTGCAACAAGTGCGGCTGCAACAAAGGCTGTGGCTGCGAAGCCGCTGCCCCGAGCTGTGCGGCTCCTGCCGCCCCGAGCTGTGCGGCTGCTGAGCCGTCCTGCGGCTGCAATGCACCGTGCAACAGCTGCTGCCGTTCGCGTTGCCACAAGAGCTGCCATAGCTGCAACAAGTGCAACACCTGCAACAGCTGCAACAGCTGCGGCCACCACGGACTGTTAGACATCTTCCGCTGCGGCTGCCACAAGAGCTGTGGCGGCGGATGCAACTCCTGCCAACAGGCTTGCGGTTGCGG
>JBGQKM010000075.1:0-20263 GCA_041499515.1 Planctomycetia bacterium
GCAACCGTCTTGCGTTCGCGACTCATGGCATCCTCCAGGCTTCAGGGTTATGCTAACCCCAACACCCAGAAATTCCAGTTCCATCTGAAGCAGGACAGCCCAATCTCGACAGTGCTGGACCCATTTGCCGTTGAAGGTCATGGGCTCGTGATCGTGAGTGGTGCTTGACGCCTTTCTCTTGGATGGCGCTGGTGACAAATCAACGGGAACTTGGATTGAACTCGTCAGCGGAAATCCATCTGCCGCCCATTGATCCAGTTCAGCCAAAACATGATTTCGCACAGACTTGTATTCGCCACGCTTGATGAATTGTGCGATTTGCGGACTGGCCGAACTGATCCGCACTTTTCCTGACTCTCGGCTGTACAAGAATCTGGCCCATTCCTTTTGCATGAGTTCCCGCAGGGCGTTGAAGATCGACTCGAATCTCGGCGTGGCGGCGACGTTATCAAAATCTTTCAATTGGTCCTGCCAATCTTCGAGCAGGCCCTGATCGGTGATCGTAAAATAATCTTGACCAAACGGGCGACGAAGTGCTCGTCCTGGCATGGGATGGACTTCGGTTTTATTGAGCCCGATCTTTTTCAGGATCGGTCGAGTCCGAGCCTCGATCAAATCCAACGGCTGTGGCCCTGGCAGTTTTTCCCAAACATGCAAGCCAAGGGTGGCTGAACTGACGCACCAGATGTGGTTGGGGAAGGCATCGTAGAGCCGCTTAATCTTCTGCATGTGATCGACAGTCAGGATTGGCAACGGCCGGGTCACCAACTGTTTCCAAGCTCGGGTTGTGTAGTGCCCGAGAATATTTTCCTTGTTGTCCAAATCGATGGCTTTCAGGCTCGACCTTTTTGGCTCCCGCATCGCCACCCAAAAATACTCAGGCTGCTTGAAATTTGGGTGGTTGTACTGCCATCGATCCAGATCGAGCATCTTGGCGATCAAATCGGGATAACAGGGGCGCTCGAACTTGGTGCGGTCTTTCCGCTTGCCCTTCAGGGCCAGAAATCCTTGTCCGTATCCTTGACGTACATGGACCGGCTTCTTGGGGAAGAATTTGAAAAATAAATTCAGGTAGCGTTCAAATTCATCTGGGTAGACCTCCCGCAATGGCGCAGATTCCTCCCACGCAATCTCCTGCATCTCGGGATCGGGGGCGGGTGCATCGGGATCGCCTATGCGGATTTCCCGTTCGTGTTTGGCCTGGAGTTCAGGGTCGAATGTCGTCATCATCATGACAATATTTAGGCAGGCTGGTCAGGTTTTTGGCTGCTGACTGCTTGCTGGAAGAGCGCCGACCATCGACGTCACCTACCGCTATCGCTGGCTAAGGCTTCGAGCAGCCGGCAGTGCCGGCGCAAGAAACTTTTCTTCGTCACGATGCTGCGCCACTTCAGTCCGCCGCACCTCAGCCATCCTTTTCATCCCGATCTGGCAATACCTTCGGCTGAGATCACAGCCGATCCAACGGCGTCCAAGTTGCTCGGCGGCGATGAGCGTGCTGCCAAGACCACAAAAGCAATCGAGGACGACTTGTCCTGGCTTCGTCAGAGACTCGATCAGAAACGCCATTTCTTCCACTGGCTTAGGACACGGATGATACTTTTTGAGCTTGAGCATCTCGGAGCGATTACAAATCACGAGCGAGTCCTTTGTCGGGAACTCAATAGGCTGCCTTTCCCGTGTCTGCACGATCCAAACATTGCCCACTGCGATCAATGCTGTCTCAGCAAAGCGAGTCAGATTCCAAACACGATGCCCGCCAAACCACTGTCCAAAGTGCCGGAAAAATTTTCCTCCTTGTGCCCATGCCAATACGCCGCCCGGTCGCAGCACACGCAGACATTCCTCGTAGATCGGTTTGTGGTAAGCCCAATGCTTGTCCGGATCACCCTCGCCAGGGTCACAGCACGAATCGTAGCGAAGCCGCTTCTTCACGCCGTACATCGGATCGCTGATGCAAGCGTCGATACTTGACGTGGGCAAAGCTCGCAACAGTCGGAGAGCGTTCAGGGTGAAGACCTCGCCCACAAATCCATTTAATTGCGACATGGCACATCAGTCCGTGGCTGGAACTGCTCCAGGTCAGGCTCGTAGAAATCAGTGCTGGCGGAGGACTTTTCCAGCACGAGTCCGCCTTGGGCTTCCTCGGTAATTACCTCGTAAGCGATTTGCTCGAAGGTGTAGCGGTAGTGCGGTGATTCTTCGTTCCAGCGTCCTTGTTCTTTCTTCAGCCGATAGGTGAGCTTTTTGCCCACCGTGGGGGCGGTAAAACTTTCACCGACGTAGGGGCTGAGCATCACGCCAATTTGTCGCTCACAAGCTGCCGTGTTTGACGAATCGACGCCCACGAGGAGCGTCTTGTGCAAACCTTGAGTGACGGCAAGCTGCGCCAAATCACGAGCACGCTTTGGCTTGCCCCCAGCGTGGAAAGCCAGAATGCCGATGGCTTCTCTGATCGGGTCGGCTGCGGACCTCGTGGCGGAGTAATTAGCAAGGAAATCCTTGAAGCCGTTGACCTGGAGAATTCCGCCAATAGTTGCAGCCCACGGACCCATCGGATGATGAATCGACGCATCCAGCGGCTTACCTTCTTTGAACCAGCGGTCGATCATGCCCCATAGTTCAGCCTCGATCTGGCCCTGATGCGCAGGAAGCCATTCGTGCTTCACATCGCCACCGAGACGTTCCTTCGCCTTGGCGATCCGGTCTGACAGATCGCCGCTGGGATCGAGGCGGATCGGCAGCGAACGGTTCAGCAGGTCGATGCTCAAGCTGCCTTCGTTCGTGTTCAGCAGAACCACGAACTTATTTGCACTGCGAATCGGTTTTCGGGACGTTGCCGAAGTCAGGATGACCTCAGAGTTCGTGATGAAGCTTTCCAGAAATCCACTGCGAATAATTTTCGCCCTGCCCGAACTGTCGGTCCGCACGTTGTCGAGACTGATGACGCCGATCTCGGGCTTTTGCAACAGTTGTTCATATAGGTTCTTCTGCATGGGCCAGTCTTTGTCTTCGTACAAAATTTCCGCCTTGGCGGTCTTGCCTCGCACGAACTCGGTGACGGTGCCCTTGCCGGCATGAGATTTCGAAGCGCTCACGAGCACAAACGGCTTGCCCCCCGGAAACTGACTTCGAAACGGCACGGACAGGGCTGCGGCGACAGCGTTCGTCCGGTCGGCATTGCCCTGCCATTCCATCACGTCCAAAAACTTGTTGATCGTGTCGATTCCCTTGCCGGTAACGACTGTCTCGCCCAAATACAAAATGCCGCCCTGCGAGTTAAAGCCGGGGAGCGAGGGCGACATGTCAGGCAGGATGATCGGCGTCGTCACGACCTCCTCAGCCTTGGGGAAATTGCTCAAAAAGCTTCGAGCCATCAGCATGTTGTTGAGGGTGCCCTCAGCCACACGCTCCCCGTGATATTTCCCGTTCTTGACCACGGCGATACGGATATGGTCGATCAGCAGCGGTGCCAATTCCTTTGCGGTCGCAATGCGCCGAGGACGACCCTCGTTGACGAGGATCAAGCCGCCATCCGGATGCTGATATAGTGGCAGTTCCAACGATACCAGCAGTTTGGCGACCAGCGAGAAATTACGGTCAAGACCGGCTTCCATCTGCCATTGATAGTTCGGTTTCAAGGAAAGACCCTCTACACCCTCTACAGCCTCTACGCCGTTAGCGACGGTAGAGGGTGTAGAGGGTTTACGGTGAGGCCGATGCCGTTTCTTGCCGCCCTTGGACCCTGTTTGGGACTGGTGGGGCTTGGTAACTGGTTGAATCATGGTTGGCTCGTTGTTTGGTGCGTCACACCCAACACAACCCACCACGCTGCCTAGCACTCCCTTATGCCGCGCAGCGGCATAAGGGAGTGCAATCGCAAACACCTAAAAGCGTGGTCAAGAAGGCAAGGGTCGGGCCGACAGTTATGTGTCGTCCTTCTTCTGTTTCGACCGGATATGCACGGTCGTCCCTTGCGTCGAACTCGCTGCGTCATGCGGCGAGGATAGCGGGTCACGCAACCCGGAGGTCTTATATACCGTCTGCTTCAACGGTCGCCATTTGCCCCGTATTACCATGTCCCTCTTGGCTCGTTGCCCCTAACGGGGTCGGCTCGGATGGCGTTGATCCTTCGAGGGAAGTGTACACCAGAGGTTTTTATGGTCAAGGAAGTGGTCGATGAAAAAAACCGACGGGAAATCGGCAAGTGCAATTAGTCGATTGGCTGACCCACTTTTTCTAGGTGTCGTCCAAAACGTTTCGTTTCTACCAATTGTGGATGAATGAATATTGATTTATTTAATCACGAATTCCTTCTCGTGATCCCCCATACGCATAAGCGCCCACATCAATTTTGAGACGCTATTTTGAATGAAAAACTTTTGAGTTTTTTTCAGTTCAGGGCAAAAGATGCGCTGGACGCTTCCGGCGATCTGCAAGGTGAAGAATCCGATCCCGTGGCGAGAAGAAGGTCAACGGACAACGGATCGTCGAATTCTGTACGGGAATGCTCAGGAATTTGAGCGGTGCCAAAAACTCGGGCCGGCGATTTTGACTTGGATTGCGCCCTTGGTTGTCCTGCCTCGTGGGACGAATCCCCTTCGAAGCTTCCGAACGTGCTTGCCTCTGATCCTTGCGACCAAAGAATCAGACTGGTTTGCCCATCACACCCACCACGACCCACCACGCCGAAGAGATCAGGGGGCTAGGTTGGGTTGGCCCGTACCACGGCGGTGAATGGTTGTGTGGATTTTCCCCACTCGGGACGGTGGGCGAATGGGACGGAAAACAGGCAAGCGAAGAACGGATCATTGAATTCTGTGAACAGGTGCTGAGGAATTCCGGTCGTGGCGACGGTAGGGGCTGGCGATTCGACGAGTTGATATAATGTCCAGACTTGCGATGTGGCTCACTCTCTTGAGTCACGTCGCCGTGCGGCTCGTCGTCGATCAAACTGTGTCAGGTTATCCGTTCTTGAGTGTCAGGTTTGGTGTCAGGTAAACGGCAAACACGGTTTTTTATGAAAACTGCAACCACTTATCATAAAACAACTTACGAAAACACAATGAGGGCGAAGCCGGAGACCCGCCGCCTCCATTCGACTCGCTGCGCTCGCTCATGGCAGGCCATTCGACAAAGACGCGAAACACTGTGGCGAGTCGACAAGTAGACACATCGAGTCGAAGGTCCTGAGCGACCAACGGGAGTCGAAGGGCTACGTGGCAGCAGGGCGACTCCAATGACCACCGCTGCCATTTGGTGGACCTACATCCTAAGACGCTGCGCCGGCCGCGAAGTCGCGTCGCGCCGGCGGAAAGCTCAACTCTCCTGCGGTCTCCTGCTCTCCTCACATCCGCCGCGATGAGGAGTTGCAGAATGCCTGGAAGTACGTTCGGGGCTGGGCACCAAACCGCCGGCCAATCCGGAATTCATTCTTTCGCGCCGTGCGCTCGCAGGATTTGATCGGCGCGGTAGGACCACTCGCCCAGCACGCTTTTGCCCTCGTTGTCCCGCGCCGCGGCATCGGCGCCTGCCGCAAAGAGTAGCTTGACGCTGTCGACCGAACTCACGGCTGCATGATGAAGCGGAGTCTTCCCTGAGTTGTCGCGCGCGTTTGGATCGGCAGAATGGTTCAACAGCAACCGAACGATTCTTGGCCATTGATGCCAGGCCGCGGCCATCAAGAGAGTGTGCCCCTGCTCGTTGCGCGCATCGACGTCGCCGCCTTGCGCCAGGTGCTGCTCGATCGCGGTGATCGCGCCGCGTTGAATGGCCTGGAACAGCGGCAGCGTCTCCCGCTCCTCTTCGTAGGCGCACACATCGTAGGCGAGCATCGACAGAAACTCGTAGAAGGAATCGGCCAGCCAGTAGAAGGCTGGATAGTCGTCAATTGGCGCGCAATCCCAGTGCCACACGCCCTCGAAGCGTGATTCCGGCCCCACCAGCTTCAGCACCACGTAATCGTTGAAGTTGCAGTCTGCGATGGGCAGGAATTCTGAAGGGATTAGATCGCTCCGGATTTCGGCGTTCCAGACCAGGCCGTTTTTTTCATAACCGTCATTGGGTTCGCCAATGAAGGACCTAACCAATCCGCCAGTCACGAACTTTGTCGGATTCGGAATTGAATACTCGACAGAGCGTTTGAAGTGGCCACCGTTGAATTGCAGGAGAAAGTTGGCGTACTCTAGCAGAAATCGCTTGCCCAGCCGGCCCTGTAACGCGTCCAAAGTAGCGGTCGTTAATGGCGGATCGCAGCAGTCTTGCAGCAGATCGAGGATGGGAAATGACGGCAACATGGTCGAGTTAGTAGGCCACTTTTCACGCCATCGGCCCTCGCGGCGCGGGACCGCGCTTTTGGCTGGCTCGCTCCAGCCGCTGGCGAAGCTGCTGCTAATTATGCGCTGCGGCGGCGTCGACATCGAACCCCTTGATGCCGACATTGCGATTGATATCTGCATTCTGCATCGCTTGCCGGTACTCGTGCAATGCCGCTGCGATTTCCTGGGGAAGCTCAGAGAGAAAACGACGATCGGCCAAGCGAAGTCGCGCGGGCCAAAACGCCACTCTCCTGCGGTCTCCTGCTCCCCGGATCTCCTCTCATCCGCCACTTGATCAATGCCTCAAGACGGTTAAGATCCAGCGTCGTTGGTGCCGAAACGACCTGCCGTCAGAGAAAACCTGCCAAGATTATCGGCCCGGGAACGAACACACATAGTAACGCTCACCGACAACCTCGGGCGGCCTTATCATGCGCATCAAACACACCGGCTACTGCCTGGTTGCCCTGGCTGCCTGCTTTGTGCCCTGCGCCGCGGCGGACGAACTGCCTGCGGTGATTCAGGACCAGATTTCACGGGTGGAACAGAACCTGGTCCCCAGCGTGAGGATCAAAGGGCACCAGCCCTCGAAGCTCAACGAGCGGATGGAGAAACTGCACGTTCCGGGCGTCAGCGTGGCGGTGATCGACAACTACCAGATCGCATGGGTCAAAGCCTACGGCCTGGCCGATGCCGAGACCGGCACGTCGGTCACCGTCGATACGCTCTTCCAGGCTGGTTCGGTGAGCAAGCCGGTGTCGGCGCTGGCCTCGCTGAAACTCGTCGAGCAAGGCGTGCTCGACCTGGACCGCAACGTCAACGACCAACTCACGTCGTGGAAAGTGCCCGACAACAAATTCACCAAGGAGCACCCCGTCGACCTGCGCAGCCTGCTCAGCCACACCGGCGGGCTCACCGTGCATGGCTTTCCCGGCTATGCCGTGGGCGGGCCGATTCCGACCGTGCCGCAGATCCTGGATGGAGTCAAGCCGGCGAACACTCAGCCCGTGCGGGTCAACAAAGTGCCGGGCAACGGCTTCCGCTACGCCGGCGGCGGAACGACGATCGCGCAGCTTCTGCTTGTCGACGTGACCGGCCGGCCGTTTCCCGATCTGCTCCACGACACGGTGCTCGAACCGCTGGGCATGTCTTCAAGCACCTACGAACAGCCGCTGCCCGAGCGTCTGTGGTCGCGCGCCGCGACCGGCCACAAGACCGATGGCAAACCGGTGGCCGGCCGGTGGCACATCTATCCCGAGATGGCCGCGGCCGGACTGTGGACCACGCCGTCGGACGTCGCCCGCTATGCCATCGAGATTCAATTGGCGCACCAGGGCAAGTCGCATAAGGTGCTCAACCGCGAGACGGTCGATCAAATGCTCACGCCGCAAGGCGGCGGCCCCGTGGGGCTGGGTCCGTTCCTCGAGGGCGAAGGCGCCTCGAAACGCTTCACGCACGGCGGCAGCGACGAGGGCTTTATCTGTCAGTTCGTGGCCTACACGGATCGCGGCCAGGGGGCCGTCGTGATGACCAATTCCGACTCCGGCGGCACCATGGCCCGCGAGGTCGTCAATGCGATCGCGCTGGTCTACGGCTGGCCCGACTATCTGGCGCCCGAGCGCGAGGCGGCCAACGTCGATCCCAAAGTGATCGACCGCTACCTGGGCAACTACGACCTGGGCTTGATGGGAACCGTGAAGGTCCGGCGCGACGAGAGTCGCGTTGTCGCCCGGGCGTCGATCGGCGGCGAACTGGAATTGTTCATGGTTTCGCCAACCGATTTCCTCACCGAGGATCCGGGTGTCACGGGTAAGTTCGTGGTCGACGAACAGGGCAACGTCAAGGAAGTCGTCGTCAATCTCGCCGGCCAAACCCTGAAGGCCAAACGGATCCCGTGATCACACCCGCGGCGATCGCCCGTGTGTTGCCTGATCGATGCGCACAAGATCGCACGAATTCCACCTTGCCGCGCGGACACGCCGGGGCCCATTGCGGCCAATCGTACCGCGACGCGCGCTAAAAAAAACTGAGTTCAAGCGGCGTCGCAGGTTCGCAGGCGCAATCTGGAAACCGTTGCGCCTCGACCCGTGGATGTCTGCCAGAACTTCCGGCAGGACCGCAGGGCTTGACATATTCCTATATGGGAATATAATTCGCACATGCCACGAGCGGCCACCACATCGGACGTCTTCAACGCGATCGCCGAGCCCCGGCGGCGCGAGATCATCAACGCGCTGGCCGGCGGCACGGCGGTGGCCGTCGGAGAGCTCGTCAAGCGACTTCGGCTTTCGCAGCCGGCGGTGTCCAAGCATCTCGGCGTGCTTCGCAAGGTCGGAATCGTGTCGGTGGCAAAGCACGGCCAGCGACGCGTGTACCGACTCAACGCACGGGAGCTGAAGCCCGTGCACGACTGGGTCAAGACGCACGAACGCTTCTGGAGCCACCAGCTCGACCGAATCCAAGAGCGTGCTGAGCGCGCGGCGGCCGAACGATTGGCAAGCGTGAACCAACACCCCAAGAAGAAGGAGAAATGATCATGCAAGCGACCGCTGCGGGACCATCGATTCACTCGCTCGAGATTACCAAGGAAAAGGAAATTGCGGCGCCGGTCGAGATCGTGTTTCAGACGATCCTGGAACAACTCGGCCCGCATAACGAAGCCGGGCCCGATGCGCCCATGCCCATGAAACTCGAAGCGTGGCCGGGGGGCCGTTGGTATCGGGACTTGGGAAATAATAGCGGCCATTTCTGGGGAAACGTGCAGGTCATCAAGCCCCCGACGCTTCTGGAAATCTGCGGCCCGCTTTTCATGTCCACTCCAGCGATGAACTTCGTCCAGTACCGCCTGGCCGCCGAGGGCGCCGGGACGCGCCTCAAGCTGGTGCACCGGGCCGTCGGTCTGATCACGAGCGAACATCGCGAAGGGGTCAGCAAGGGCTGGGAGTTCAGCCTGACGCGGATCCGCGAGCGGGCGGAACAGAAAAAGACGGCGCACAAAGGAAGCCATTAGGGACTCGTTGCATGCCGATCGCCTCCGAATGCGTTGACTTGCTACGCGGTTGCGTTGGCGGCGAGATAGGATCGCCAGGGAGTCCAGTAGTATTTCTCCCAGCCTTGACTGACCCCGGCAAAGTCCTCCTCCGGTACATTGACATGCACCAACTCGATGCGCGCTCCGTCCGGCTGCGTCCAAAACGAAAGGACCAGCACCGAGTCGATCGCCTCGGCGGGCCAATTCTTCGATCGCCAGGTTTGCACGATCAGGCGTTTTGGCTCGATGTGCAGCAGCCTCCCCGAAAGCATGCCGTCGAAGGCGCTGAACGCCGTGCCCGCGCGCGGCTCGACGACCGCCGGCGCGCCGGTAAAGGCCGAATGCGAGCGGGCGTCGAGGTACATGTCGAACAGCCTGCCGGGAGCCGCTACGAAGGACGCGGCCAGGACAACGTTTTTGGGCATGAAGACGAACTCCTATTTCAAACGCGAAACGCGGCCATGCGCGACCCGAGAGGTTATTCTAACTGGCAACCCCATTGCCCGTCGTGGCGCCGCGTCGAGAGTCTCGGCAGTCGCGAACGCCCCAAGACGCTGCGCAGCCAGGAGAAGTTCGCTAGGTGCCTTGCGACTCGGACCGTCCGAAAAGCGCATGGTCGGCCTCCGCGCGCAGAATTTATCTAAGACAACACCCCCGAGTGCAGCTAGCATTGCGTGCGTGCTGACTAGGTGTAAACCTTATAGATTTTTTTTCAGCTCTTGTCGTAAAAAATCGGCCGTGCCTTCTTTCGGCATCGTGGCACGGATTTCCGCGGGTTACTCGGCAAGGAAGTCGAGCCCTGGTCGCTAAGGCCGCCGGCCGCCGCGATGCCGTTGCCGACTGGGCCGCGCTTGGCCGTACGACAGGCGAGCACTCCTCAGACTCCACCGTAAGAGTTGGTCGTCTTGCGCCTGCTCATGCACGTGGGCGACGGCTCGGCGGGAAGGGAGGCCCAGCCATGCTTGTTCTCTCTCGAGGACGAAACGACAAAGTCGTTTTCCCCACGCTTGGCATCACCGTTGAAATCCATCGCGTCAACGGCAGGAACGTCCGCATTGGAATCGACGCGCCCTAAGAACCGACCGCGCGAACGGCTTTACAGGGTTTTGAATTACGAGATGGCCATTTGGGACCGCCGGCACAGGAGTTAGCCAAACTTCGTAGGAGCGGGGAGACAACGCTGAAAAACGAAGGTTTGCGGAACCGAGCTGTGCCCGGCCGATTTACTACAGATCAAATACAAGAGAATCTCGACATCCGCGCTTGACAACGTACAATCGAACGTTATGATAACGTCCAATTGAACGTCATAGGGAGGTCGATGGTGCAATGGTGAAAAGACCGCCGCTGGCGAAGTCAGAACTCGAAATCGCGAAAATTGTCTGGGGTTTGGGCGGGGCGACGGTACGCCAAGTCGCTGATGCTTTGCCCAAAGAACGGCAGCTCGACTTCTGGACGGTACAGACGTATTTGCGTCGTCTGGCGGCCAAGGGCTACCTGCGTACGCGGCGTGACGGACGTAGCAACGTCTACAGCCCGAGCGTTCGACCGGGCAAAGTCGTTCGTGAGGTAGTCGAAGACATGGTAAACCGGCTATTTGATGGCCGGACACTGCCACTTTTTCAACATCTAATCAATGACCGTGGTTTGTCAGATGAAGAGCTTAATGAATTACAGAAAACGCTCGACCAACTCAAGGAGCGTAAACGATGAACACCTCGATGAGCAGACTTGCTGAACTGGCGTGGAGTCAATTCTGGCAGATTTGCGCTGTTGCGCTGGTCGTCGGCCTCGTAGCGCGGCTGTTTTGCCGGCGGCGGCCACACTTGGCGTATTTACTATGGATGATCGTGATCGTGAAATGTCTGACCCCGCCGCTTTGGAGCAGTCCCATCGGGGTCTTCAGTTGGACACGCATGGACCGGCTAACTACGGCGTCTCGCAACTCCGCAGCGTCGGTCACGCTGCCTTCAACCGGATTTACTCCGGCTATATCGGCCGGGGCGGCAATCCTAGGTCAGGATATTCCCATGCAACCGACGAACTGGCTGCAAACCGCGAACGTCGTGGGAGCCATTTGGCTCGCTGGTACCGCAGCGTATGCCGGATTCGTGGTCGTCAATTTGGTGGTCGTCTCGTTGCGACTGCGGCGCTCGTTGGTTGCGATTGACAGCACCCTTTCAACGCGCATGGTCGAGTCATCGCGGCGACTGAGGGTGGGGCGTTCCGTGCGACTTGTTGTTACTACACAGCCGGTGGGGCCGGCCGTGTATGGAATTATTCGTCCCACACTCGTGCTACCGCAGGCTCTGCTGTCGGCGAAGCCGCTGGTGGAGCTGGAGCCAATTCTTGCGCACGAGCTAATCCACATTCGTCGTGGAGACACGCTTGCCGCAATGCTGCAACTGGTTGCCCAATGCCTCTGGTGGTTTCATCCGCTGGTTTGGTGGGCCAATCGTCAGGTGTGCCGCGAGCGGGAACGTTCGTGCGACGAAGAGGTATTGGCCGGACTGAAATGCGACCCCGCCGCGTATGGTCAAGGATTGTTGGACATCGTCAGGCTGAAAAAGAAGCTCCGTCCGATGTTAGCGTACCCAGGCGTGCGCTCGGGCGAAGTCACCTCGCGCCGACTGGAGCACATTATGCAGAATGAATCGAGATTTCATTTGCGCACGCCTCTCCCGTATTGGGTGCTCGCACTGGTCGGGACGGTGGCTGCATTGCCAGGCGCTGGCTTTGCCGTTGATTCACCCATGCCTGGCGGCGACCCAAAGGGAGAACAGGTCACCTTGAATGATGCCATTGCGGGCGAAGACCGGCAGAGTGAACCCAACTTCTATGTTCTACCGATAAAGACGGCGCTTCAACGCTCTTTTTTGGTCGGGGGCGATTCCCTGAAAGCGTATGTCGGCATCAATGGCAGCGCTCTTCTCGGCAAGCGCGGAGATGAGTTAATGCGGGCGATCGACGCGCCGGCGCTCAAGCGGACACTCGCCGCCATCAGAGGCAGCGATCAAGAACCGCAAGTAGTCTTTTCTATCACTTTCGGCCAGATTAAGCCTGAAGATCGGGACCCTGTACGTGCAATCATCGATCCAGCGAAGGTGGCCCTGGAAGCCATTGCTCGTGAGTCGCGAATCCGGGTCGCCCGCGTAGACGAAAGATATCACTATGACGGGTATGACTGGACGGCGACTGTTGCTGCAATCAAAGCCATTGACTTTGAAAAAGACAACGCTGATGAACCGGGTATTGGCGATGAAGTTGTCAAAGCATATCCGGTGCGGACCAAAACGAGCCGTTTCATGGTGAATGTCGATTGCGTGGTACGCATTTCTCAATCGCTGGATGGTGTCGACCAGCCGGTGATTAGTCCGAAGCTGCAAGAGCGGGTGAAGAGCGCAGTCTCCAAACTCGATCTCCAGAAGAAGAACAAGATCCTTTTCAGCTTCGTCGGCCACACGCGGAATAGTGAAGCCATCAACCAGGCGCTGGTACAGGTACACGATGAGACCGGAAAAAACGAAATCGAGAAACTGGCCGATCTGCTCGGATTCAAGGGAAGCTCCATGAGCCTCTGATGGTGTTCGAGCGACTTTGGCTCAGAAAACGTCTGCACGCAGACAAAGTATCTGGCTGGCGAACTTGCTCCTTGGTACCGACTCTGGCTGGCTCAGCATCCGTCCTCGTCCCAAGAACTCGTGGGAACACCTTTGATTCTTGCGAATGCCATCTAACCACCCATTTTTGACACGCTCGCCAAGACGCCAGATCGCGAAGGTTCTTCACCGTTTGCTCAATCAAAGCAAACGCGAGAATACATTCCCCAAAAGAAACAGCTTAACGACCGACCGGAAAAACTCAACTCTCGCAGGCGGTCTTTCGCCGCTGGAAACCAGGCCGCGGTCAACCCACAACGCGCTCCTGGCTTGTCAAGCGCCAGCTAGATCGAGTAGTCAAATTCGCGCGATTCTCGCGGGGCTTGCTGATGGCAGGCCAGGCCCTCAATCCCGTACCTGGCCATGACCAACGGCAGAATCTCGCCAATGGGCCGCACCGCCCGCTCGCGGCCTTTCAACGCGTCAATTGGGCGATCCGCGGCGACGATATCGAGCTGATCCATGGATATCCGAATGCCTCCTGGTCGTGATGCTTCCAGAATAGCCATTTAGTGTACGGATGTCAACTACACGCAGTTCGACAAATTTTGCCCCCCCACCCCCTACGGTGGGGCAAGGCCAATGCAGGGCCACCGGAGGCTACGAGTCGACTCGCCGACCCTGGGACGGCGGCCGGCGCCAAAAACTGTTGACCGATATCTAGCGCTTGCGATATGTTTTCGGTAACCTTGGGGGCTTGAAAGTTCGTTCAACGCCTGCCTCGAACCGATGAAGTCGCGGCGCGAAACGAAACGTCGATGGAAGCCACTGCACCGGAGATCCGAGTCACGATCCCGCAAGCGCTGCGTGCGCTCTGCGGCGCCGATGCCAATTTACAACAGGGCATGCTTTGCATGAGTGCGCATGACGTCCGCGAACTGCTTGCCGAGCTCGCGCGACGCCACCCGCAAGTTCACGTACGCGTTTGCGACGAGCGCGGCGATCCGCGACCGCACATCAACGTCTTCGTCAACGACGACCATATCCGCGCGCGGGCCGGATTGGATACCGTGTTGACGACGGGCGACATGGTTATGATCCTGCCTGCCGTCTCGGGAGGTTGAAGTATGGCTAGTCGAATCGTGGTTGCCGTCGGCACGAAAAAAGGGTTGTTCGTGCTCGAGGGCAGCACCAGCGCCAAGCGGCCCGAGCTGCGCGGCCCGTTCTTCCCCGGAATGCCGCTCAACGCGATTTTGATCGATCGCCGTTCGAAGACGCCCAAGATCGTCGCGGTGCCGAGCTCGCCCTGGTTCGGCACGACGATCCAGGTGAGCAAGGACCTCGGCAAGAAATTCAAGCCGACGAAATCGGCCCCCGCGTTCGCCGCCGAGGATGGACGCACGTTGAAGAACGTCTGGTCGATCGCCCCGGGCGGCGATTCGACCGACTACCTCTGCGGTGTCGAGCCCGCGGCGTTGTTTCGCAGCCACGACCGCGGCGACTCCTGGGAAACAGTCCCCGGCATCACCGACCACGCGCACGCCCGGCAGTGGCAGCCTGGCGGCGGCGGGCTGTGCCTGCATACGATCCTTCACCACGGCGGCGCGCTGCACCTGGGCATCTCGACCGGCGGCCACTACACGAGCCGCGACGGCGCGAAGACTTTCACGGCGGAGAACTCGGGCATCGGCGCCGGCTATCAGCCCATCCGCTTCCCCGAGTTCGGCCAGTGCGTCCACAAGATCGCGGCGCACCCCGATCGCCCGGAACGGCTCTACATGCAAAACCACGGCGGCTGGGAAGAGGACCCAACGATCGGCGTGTTGCGCAGCGACGACGGCGGCCGAAGCTGGCAGAGCATCGCCAACGGGCTGCCGAACGACTTTGGCTTTCCGATCGCGGTGCACCCGCACGATGCCGACACGGTATACGTCGTCCCGCTCGAGCCGTCGACGCGCACCTGCCCCGGCGGGCGGCCCGCGGTGTGGCGGAGCGAAAACGCCGGCAAGAAGTGGCAGAAGCTGACCGACGGTTTGCCGAAAAAGGATGCCTGGTTCACGGTCTTGCGCGACGCGATGGATATCGACAACGGCCGCCGGCCCTCCGTCTGGTTCGGCACGACCACCGGTCAGCTTTGGCGCGGGCGCGACGGAGGCGACGGCTTCGAATGCGTCAGCGGCTCGCTGCCGCCGATCCATTGCGTGAAGGCCGCCATCGTCTGACCGCCCTTCGTATCGATTATTTCTTCGATCGGATCATGCGCTCGGCAAACGACGCGACGTGCGCCAGCGTTTCGGCCGAGCACCAGCGCTCGATGATCGCGGCATCGTCGGCCTCTTCGCGCTCGGCCGCTTCGATCAGCGGTCGGCGCACCGCAAGCTTCGTGGCCGCGAACGTGGCCGGATCCAGCGCCGCCATTTCCTCGGCCACTTGCAGCGCCCGGTCGAGCAACTGCTCGGGATCGACCAGCTCGTCCACCAGTCCGCGGGCCAAGGCGGCCTCAGGCTGCCAGGTTCGACCGGTGCAAATCAGCGTCGGAAAATGCTCGGGGGGCGTGGCGAAGCGCGCGATCTCCAACGCCCAGGCCGGAAACTGCACGCCCACCTCGATCTCGCTCAGCCCGACGCGGGCCGTGCCGCGGGCCAGCAGCCGCTGGTCGCAGGCCAACATCAGAATCGCGCCGCCGGCGATCGCGTGGCCATTGACCGCCGCGACGCACGGCTTATTGAACATCGCCAGCCGGCGAAACACGTCGACCATCCGCGGAATGAACTGCCGAATATAAGCCGGCCCGCCCGCGATCAGCTCTGGCAAGTCGACCCCCGCGCCGAACACGCTGCCTTGCCCCGTGATGACGACAGCCCGGGCGGAGCTCGAGTCGATCGTGTCCAGCGCGTCGCCCAAGGCCGAGGCCAACGCCAGGTTCAGGGCGTTCCCCTTGCCTCGGGTCATGCGAAGAATCGTCACCACGCCTCGGTTTTCCAGTTCGATCATGACAGGGCTTCCTCGGTAAGTCACAATGGATCGAGCGCCGATTTTGGCGGCAATTGCGGCACCCAGTATAACCGCGCCGAGGGCCGCCGCAGCGCAGAACCGCTGGGACTGTCCCCTTCGCTCAGCCGAACATGGATCAAGCGCATGGCTTTCACGAAACGATCTTGGCTGGTCTCGCTGGCGGTCTGCCTGGCCTGGTTGAGTCCTGGCCGACTCGCGCAGGCCGACGAGGACTCGGCCAACTACGACGAAGCGAAGGTCCCCGCCTACACGCTGCCCGATCCGCTGGTGATGCAGGACGGCCGCCCGGTCACCAGCGCCGTGATGTGGCGGCACGAGCGACGGCCGGAACTGCTCCAACTGTTCGAAACGCAAATGTACGGCCGCCGCTTGCCCGAAGCCGGTTGCATCCGGTTCCACGTCACCGAGACGACCCCCGCGGCCGGCGCGACGGCCATCCGCAAACGCATTCGCGTCGAATGGCTGGGACGCACCGGCGCTTTTCCGCTGATGACCGTCACGCTGCTCGTGCCCCGCCATACGGCCGGGCGGGTCCCGGCGTTCGTGGGCATGCACCTGTTCGACACCTCGGCCGCCGAACCGTTGCCGGGCAAGCCGCTGGAGGCCGACGTCGGCCAACCGCTGCCAGGGCGCCGCCTGTTGGAAGTGATTCTCGCGCGCGGCTACGCGATCGCCACGCTCGACGCCAACGATTTCTGCCCCGATGACAAAGACAAGTTTCGCCATGGCGCGCTTGCGTATTTCTATCCCCAACGATCCGGCCCGCCGGGCCCCGAAGAGCCCGGCGCCATTGCCACCTGGGCCTGGGGCCTGAGCCGGGCCTTGGACTACCTGGAGTGTGACCCTCAGATTGACGCTAAACGAGTCGCGGTGATCGGCCACTCGCGGATGGGAAAAACCGCCTTGTGGGCCGGGGCCGAAGACCAGCGGTTCGCCCTGGTGATCTCGAACGACTCGGGCTGCGGCGGGGCCAGTCTCAGCCGGCGACAATTCGGCGAAACGGTGGCCCGCATCACGCGCGTCTTTCCGCATTGGTTCTGCGCCAACTTTTCACAATACGCCGGCCACGAAGACCAGCGCCCGATCGACCAGCACGAGCTGATCGCGCTGATTGCCCCGCGTCCGGTCTACATCGCCAGCGCCCAGGAAGACCGCTGGGCTGACCCGCGTGGCGAGTTTCTCTCGGCCGCCGGCGCCGCGCCGGTCTATCGCCTGCTGGGCAAGCCGGGCCTGGGGGCTAGCGAGCCGCCGGGCGTGAATCAATCGATCGGTCAAACCATCGGCTATCACGTTCGCGTCGGCAAGCACGCCCTGACCGACTACGACTGGCTGCGCTATCTCGACTTCGCCGATCGCCACTTCCACCGACGCCAACCGGCCAGACGTTAAGCCGTCTACCATCCAGGGGGACAATCCCGTAGATTCCCCTCGTTCGGAGAGCTGCGGATCTTGTATCGGGGGTTCGCGCGACCATAATACAGCCTGCCTTTCTCGGAACGTTGGGCCATTGCCGATCGTGGTGATGTTCCCTTTGCGCGGCGACCATCACCGCAGGAAGAGGCCTCGATGTCGAATCGAAACCGCGGGGCAAGATCATTTTCCGGGGTGCGCTCGCGACATCGCAAAGCGGAGTTGCGACCGACGCGGCTGCACCTCGAATGCCTCGAATCGCGCTCGATGCTCTCGATCAGTCCCGCGGGCATTCTACCGCCAGGCGATGTGAGCCAGCCGCCAATCGGTGACTTTGCGGATTCGAACATGGTTGTGCTATCGCCGCTATTCGGGCAGATCCGAAGCCCAACGGATTCCGCGTCCAGCCTCGACAGCGGCACGAATCCATCCAGCGACGCCGAGTTGATACATATCCAGCAGACCAGTACCACAATCAATGGCGTCGCGGGAACTCTTGTCAGCGGCGTATTGGCCACTTTCACGATCGACCCAAGCCTCGCCGGGCAAAGTCGCAGCGCAACAATCAACTGGGGCGATGGAGTCTGGAGCGATGATGGCTCCGATAAGGCTAATGTCGCGGATCTCCAACAGGGAATTATCTCGGGGCAACACGTTTACGCCCAGGCGGGTACCTACCAAATCTCCGTTACTGTTTACTCTTATGATCCAAACGTAGTTTATGCCTTCTGGAATTATCCGAGAGCCACGTCTACCGTCGGCGTTGCCAATATTGCGAAGTCGCCTGACAACGCCGAGCCGATTCAAATTACCGGTACCTCAATCAATGGGGTCGCCGGAAGTACGGTCAGCGGCGTATTGGCCACCTTTAAAATCGACCCAAGCCATGATGGGCAAGTGCGCGAAGCATTCATCAACTGGGGAGACTGGGGCGTCGGTTTCGATGATGTTCGGGCCAACGATGCTGATGTCCAGCAGGGAATTATCTCGGGGCAACACGTTTACGCGCAGCCGGGTACCTACAAAATTACCATAACCGTTTACACATATGACGGCCCGTCCCTCCACGAACACGATCCAGGCATGGCCGTTCCAGACATTCTGCTGCAAACCGCCAAGTCGTCCGTCGTCAGCGTGGTTAACATTGTACCGGCGCCGGATGGCACGATTATTTTTGATCCCACGGGTGGCAATACCATTGTCCCAGTTTTTTTCGAAAATTCGCCACCACTGCCCATCATCAATGGCTTGCGACAACCCTGGGACACGGTGATAACCCCCGAGAATTCCTCGAAATTAGTCCACGTCGAGGGGAACACGGTCACTGGCGTCGCCGGCAGCCTTTTCAGCGGTGCCGTGGGCACTTTCAGTTTTGAACGAAGCCTCTTCGGAGGTGTTGAACCAACCATCAACTGGGGCGACGGTACTACGTCCAACGAGAGTATCAACCAGCGCGCTACCGTCGAATACTTGAAGGATGACATTGAGCTCACGTACTTGAAGGGTGACATTGAGTTCACGCGAATTGTCTCGGGGTTCAAGGGAATTGTCTCCGGTCAACACGTTTATGCGCACCCTGGTACGTACCAAATTACAGTAACCGTTTCCGTTGGCACATTTGGACCGGGTTTGATTTATTTCTATCGTCCACCGTCTCTTGGAGATCCAGGTGACTGGGGTTATCAGCCTAACTATTCGACCAACGTGACGGCCGCCGTCGGCATTGCGAACATTGCAGCCCCGCCGGTCGACGGCGGGAGTGATGTTGCGTTCTCGCTGACGTTGCCGCAAGCGGCCGCGACATCGCAAACGGGATCGGCGGTCATTCAAACGCCCCTGCCGACGTCCGCCACGCTCGACAATTCCGTCACGTTCGACAATGCAGTTGTCGGCCCGGATGCCCTCGCATTCGCCCTCCAGCCTGACAGCGCCTCAAGTCCCGCCCTGGTGGACCCGGCCGGACAGCAACCGCTCGACACGAGCGACGAGCTGACAACGAGCGTCGACCCGGCGGCCGTTCAGTTGCGATTGGCCACGCTCTAGCGTCCCGCCGAAAAACGGGACTCCCCTCTCAAAAGTTGCCCCAGCCGTGGCCAACCGCTAGGATGTGACTTCCCGACAAAGGGGAAAAATCCCCGGCGGTCGATTTTCGCTTCCTTCGCTGGCAACTTGAGGAGTCGCTTCCATGCAAAACTTCTTTCACACGAAACGAATGTTGGCCGCCTGGGCCCTGGGGCTCGGCGGTCTTTGTGCGGCGCAGCCGGCTGCCGCCGCCGATGCGCCGGTCGTGCCGCCGAAAACCGGCACTTCCGAAACCATCAAGCTGTTCAACGGCAGCAATCTCGACGGCTGGCATGGCAACGAAAAACTGTGGTCCGTGCAGGATGGCGTGATCGTCGGCAAGAACAACGAGCCGGTCAAAGTCAGCACCTACCTGATGACCAATCGAAAGTTCTCTGATTTTCGCCTGCTGGCCACGGTCAAGCTGGTGCGATCCGAAATGCACTCGGGCATTGCCATGTGGGGCCACAACGCTCCGGAACACGGCGATCCCTACACCTACGCCGGCCACCTGGTGATGTTTCCCAGCGGCTGGGGCATGTACGACTTGTTCGGCCGCAACGGCCTGCCCCCATCGGGCGAGCCCGCCAAAAAGGTCGGCAAACAGCACGATTGGAATAACCTCGAAATCCTGGCCCAAGGCAACCGCGTTCGGCTGGTGGCCAACGGCACGCAAGTCATCGACTGGCGCGATCCCGAGCCCGAGCGAATTCAAGAAGCTCCCATCGGGTTGCAACTTCACGCCAACAATGAATCGCAAGAGGTCCAGTTCAAAGACCTCGTGCTGACCACGTTTCCCGAAGATAAACTGACCACCGTGAAAAACTAAA
>JBGQKM010000076.1:0-20242 GCA_041499515.1 Planctomycetia bacterium
CATGACGCGATATCTTTTGATGCAAAGAATCCATAAGCATGTCGCCGCTGGCCCCAGTCGCGGGCCTGGGGCGACCAACGAAGTACGCGATTCTACTGCCTTGGCCGGCCAACGGCAAACGGCTAACTCGTTACGTCAGGGATGCTTCCGGCCAGGAACGCCAGTCGAGCGCCAGCGGCGTGCGCCCGTGGATCGCGTGAAGGTGGGACGTGTCGAACCGCGGAGAGGATCGCGAAACTTGACGTTGTCCGGCTGGAGAGCATCAGTCCCAGGGGCTGGTGTGTGCCGGAGGGCCGGCGGCCTGGGCTGTCAGCTCGGCATCCTCTTGAGCGACGCGCGGCGGCTTGTCGACTCGCACCTGTTGGAGCTCGGCCGCCAGGCTGGGCATATTGAGGGCCCACACGGCGATGGCCGCGATTGGCAGGCTCACAACCAGCACTCGTCCCACGATGGGGACACCGTGATTACAGCATTCCCAAATCGTCCAAACCGGATTGGTGATTTGCAGCAAGGTATAGCCGAAATTGCGCGTCGAGGGGAGGGACATTTGCACAACCCAGGGAATGCCGCCTCCGAACATGATCAGCATCAGATGCACTAGCACGCGCGTCGCCAGCCGGACTTCAGAAACGCGCCGGATCGCGCCGAGCATCAACTTGCCCAAGCCCAAGTAGATCGTCACATAGCTGCTGACGATGATGCAGGTTTCCAAAACATCCGCTCGCGTCAAGCGAATCACGGTACCCGTGCCGGCAACCGCGCCTGCGACGGCCGTCGGAACGGCCAGGCCCAATTGCGTAGCGAGATAGGCAAACGGCAGGTTGGCCGTCAGCGTCATGGTGATCATATTCGCGATGACGAACATAAAGCCGGTGCCCGGTCCCGGGGTGAACCAGGTCAGGAAGACGCGTCCCAGCAAGCTCTGCGGCAGATCGCGTTTGACTCGGGGCGAAAGAATCTGCGGCTCGCCGGTCATGAAGACTCCGGCGAAATACCACAACAGCACGCTGAACAGAATAAACGCGAAAATGGTATTTCCACCCACGAGCAATTGGCCCCAAGCCGTCCAGGCCAGCATCGACATTTGGGTCACCACCAGGGCGATTCGCAAATCGGTCGAGCGGTTCTGGCAAACCGTGGTCAATTGGCTGCGGGCGGCCAGAAATACCAAGGCGAAACCGTTGATGTAGAACACGAACCAGGCCAGATTGAGCTGCCAGAACCCAGTGGAGTCGATCAGCCCGCCTTGGCTGGCAATCAACGAGAAAATCCAGGTCAGGTTGATGACAAACCCGCTGCCAAGGATCACGAGAAACAGCAGGCCGAATCCGATCTGGCGCTGGCGCGGCGGCGACAACGTGGCCAGCAGCAGACCCAGCACGGCCGCGCCCAGGGCCATGAAACACGTATAAATCACCGTCAAGAGAATGGTGAAGATATCCAGGCCGCGCAGCAAGTAGGTGAAGGCCAGGCAGGGAAAAATGGCGGACAGGTAAACCGTCATCTGCAACACGACGCCGCAGAGCTTGCCACTGAGTATTTGCCTGGCGTTCAAGGCGGTGATCGACACCAGCTCGTACGTGCGATCCTGACGTTCCGCGTTGAGCGAATGAAAGGCGGAATACGGGGCCACGATCAACAGAGGAAAGGCCAGCACCACGTAATAGGCGTAGAACATCGAGGGGCCGTCGGCCGAGTACGCCACGTCCGGACCCAAAAGAGCCAGACCCACAATCGACCAAACCCCGCCCGCCGCGAGCATCAAGAAAAAGGTGCCCGTAAACTGCCGGCTCCGCAGCGACTGGCGGGCCTCTTTGACGAGGATTGGGTTGAGCCGATCGGAAAGGCGCGACAGCAGATCTTCGAATCGGTCCCAGCGCGTAGCCGACAATACCGGCACCAGGTCCGACGGTTGCCCCTCGGCCAGCGATTCGTCGAGCGAAGTCATTGCACCAGCCCCTCGGTGACTTGCATGAACACGTCTTCCAGGCTTCGGGCGCGGCTGCCGAACGCCGCAATGGGGATTCCCTCGAGCACTAGCGCCCGCAGCAAGTCGGCCTCGGCCTGCTGATCACCATCATGCACGAATTGAACCGTCTGGCCGTCGATGAGGACCTCTTGTATGTCGGGGCGCTTGGCGAGCCACGCGCGGAGGTGTTCGGTGTCGCCCAAAACGCGCATCTGGACGGTGCGCCGGGCCTTTTGAGCCCGATGGATTTCGTCCACGGAGCCGACGGCCAGCAGGCGTCCTTGCTCGATGATCGCCACGGTGTCGCACATCTCGGCCAATTCCGTGAGAATGTGCGAACTGACGAGGATCGACTTGCCGTCGGCCGCCAATTGGCCGATCATTTCGCGGAGCTGAATACGCGCGCGCGGATCGAGCCCGGCGGCCGGCTCGTCCATGATCATCACCGGCGGGTCGTGAATCATCGCGCGGCCCAAGCACAGCCGCTGTTTCATGCCCTTGGAGAGTCCGTCGATCAGTTTTTCTCGCAGCGTATCGAGCCTGGTGAAGCTCATGACGCGTCGCAAGGCGCGCAGCCGCTCGGCCCCCATCAATCCATACGCTCGCGCGAAAAAGTCGAGATATTCTTCCACGAGAATATTGGGGTGCGTGTCGAAGTAGTCGGGCATGAACCCCAGCCTGCGTCGCACGCGGTCAGGATCTTGCGTGACGGAAAACCCGTCCACGAAAGCGTCGCCGGCCGTTGGCAGGTCGAGCGTGGCCAGGATCCGCATGCTGGTCGTCTTGCCCGCGCCGTTGGGGCCGATGAACCCGAACACGCTCCCCCGCCGCACGGCGAAGCTCACTCCGACCACGGCCCGGGTGCGACCGAAATAGCGATGCAAGCCGGAGAGTTCGATGAGCGGATGCGAGTCGATCATCGGTACTCACCACGTTCCCAGAATCACGTGTAAACTTTGGGATTCGGTCAGGCCGTCCATGCCGACGACGATCTCCACCGGGCGTTCGACGATCGCCACATAGGTGCGCGGCTCGAACGTTGCGGAGGACAGCATCGCGCGGACGCCGGCCAACTCGACCTCGAGCAAACTCGTGGACGAATCCACGGAATCGACCCGGTTTCCCCAGGGCATCCCGACGTTGCGGATCGAGGCGAAGAACCCTCGCTGGCGGTTGGATGCCATTTGCGCGGGGAGAAGGAGCGGATCCCGGTATACCGCGCCGAGAACTTCCACCGTGGCGACCTCTCGGGCTCCATCCGAATCGAGCGGCCGCAATGCGACCTGATCCGCAACTCCGATCTGCTTGCCCGAATGCAGCTTGCCGCCTTCGTCGCATAAAATCAGGTGTTTGATTTTTACGCCAAGTTGGTTTTTGACGGTACGGCGTTGCCCATCGTCGGTGGGAAGGATCGTGAGCTCGCGCGGGCTGGAGTAGGCGCGCAGCGTGATGTACTGCGTGGGAGTGCGCGAGCCGAGCCAGCCGCGGGCCAGATGCTGTTGGTCGGTCCAGGTCATTTGTCGCCTGCGGCCGCTGAACGCCTCGGTCGACGAGAACTTCTCCAGCGGAATCACGACCGTATCGCCGGGAAACCGCAAGCCCTCCGACGGGGACAAGCCGGTATAGTACGAGAGCCGGGCCCAACTGACGGCCTCGTGCCGGCGCTGATCCAATCGCGTGTAGCTGCGCGCACGCAACCGCGCCTCGAACCCGTCGGCCGCCAGCGCGTATCCGATCAGCAGCCCGGAGGTCAGCAAAGCGGCGGCCGGAACGGTGAAGAGCAACAGGTGCAAGCGGCCTTTTCGCCGCAGCAGCCAATAGTTCAACGGGCCGATGACAATGACGAACAGCGTAATCAGCACCCGATAGGTTCGGATCGGCGGCAAGCCGATGTCGGCGATCAAAAAATTGTCGAAGGCCGGATTGTCGCCGCTGGCGGACACTCCGTGTCGATAGCGCCATTTCCAGCGCGCCGGATCGATCGCGTTGAACATCCACTTCCATTGAATCTCTTCGCCCGGAAAGGGTTGCTCGCTGGCAATGGCCACGACCTGGCCGAGCACGGCCTGTTTCCAGACGAAGGGATTCGTCTCGGGCGGCGTCGGCTTTGTCCTTGGCGCGTTGAGCGGATTGCCCGCGGCGTCGACATTCAGGCCGCTGTTGGCGCCGGCAAGCGCTAGAGGTTGGTCGAACAATTCGCGCGGCGGCTGTTGCCAACCTCGATAGGACTCTTGAGATTGTTCGTCGCTGGCCGGGCAGGCCAGCAATGGTTCGAGCGTGGCCAATCCATGCCAATCGTCACCCACGCCATAGACGCATAGATTGCCTCCCGACCAGGTCCACTTGCAAAGCGCTTGCCAGTCCCTCGGCCGAAAGATTGCTAAATCCTGAACATCGCCGAACGAAATGAAGATCAGGTCCAGGCCGCTGTAGTTGATCCAATTCTCCATCAGGTCGGCGGCGGGGCGTTCCATGAGGGTCGCCGCTTGCGCCACTCGGATCGACGCACTTGCCGCCAGGCTCCGGACCGGGTAGCCGGTTTCGACCGTCAGAAAATGCAGTTCGGTGATGTCGACCGGCTTCGAAGACACGAACAGAATCCGCGGATGGTCGGTTTCCACGCCCCAATATCCCCCGGAGAGCCCGGCATTAATCGATCGGTTCTCGACCGACAAGCGATCCAGGTGGAGTCCGTCTTCCCAGACATCGAGCGAGAGAAATTGCGCGGGCGAGAAGGCCGGCACGGAAATCAACTTCGAGACGCGGGAGGTGCCGGAGGGTATCTCGATTTCGGTCGCGACCGTCAAGCGATTTCGACTGGGCCAATTCGCGACGCCCATTTCCACGTTCAGCGTGCGATCCATCGCCGCCGGCGGAGTGCACGTGATGTCGATCCGCACCGGAGTGTAGCCGTCGGCCATGACCCACTGGCAATCAACCGAAAGCGCCAAGCCATTGACCGTTGCCTTTGGCCCGACCGGCAATGAAAAGATCGTGCCGGTCCCGCCCCGAACGGATGGCGGCATGCCCACGGGAAAAAGCATGGCCAGCGCGACGATGCAGATTCCACGCAGGGCCCCTGCAAGCCTCATGAGAGCTGTCCCTGTTTTCTTATGGCGCCCGGCGACTTTTGCCCGAACGCGTTTTGTATGCAGCCGCTGAGCTGCCATGCTAAATGGATCGTTCGGCCGTTTTCCGCCGTGCAGCGTGTCGTGTGAGCAGCACGCCGAGACCTCCGGCGAGGACGAACAACAGCGCCTGCACCAACATCGTGACGACGAATCCCAAAAGCGCGATCACGACCGCCATCGCCCACACGTGACCACGCGTCGCAGCCGCCACGATCAGGCAGGCCACGGCACATAGCGCGACCAGCGCCAGCAGACGACGTAGTGAGTATTGGGGGGCTGACATCATCATCCTTGATTGTGGCCTTTTGCGGTGTGAATACAAGCATTTTCTCGCGAGGCACTCGATTTCCGCAGCCTGCCACGCGTGGCAACGGCGAGGGTGCAACATTGCACCATCGTCGGGACTTGGTACGATGGCGGGTAAGACAGGCCGCTGCCGCGGTGAGCCGGGGGCGGATCGCTGCCGCCTGCCAGATTCCACAAACTTTCAGCGATCGAATAGAACCGAGGCGAAAATGGAAAACCTGACCCAGTCGCGCCGCAGTTTTAATTCTCAGGCTCTAGGTTCTCTATTGACCTTTTCATTGCTGGAAACGCTGGGCCGCTACAACCTGTTCGCCGACGAGGTCCGGCCGAACGTGGTTCGCTGGCTCTCGGACGTCAATCAACTGGGACGCGACTTGAAAGGCCAGAAGCTCGCACAGATCGCCTGGCAGAAGAAAGTCGAGGAGTTGTTCGCCCAGGTGAACCTCTCCGATCTGCTGCAGTGGATCGATTTCGACCGTCTGACCGAGCACGTCGATTTTGCCGAGCAGGGCGAGCGCAGCCTGCGGTTTCGCTTTCCGAAAGTCGAGGGGCTACCGACTGAATTGAGCTTCGGCAAGCAGATTTTCGCGCTGAAGAAAGACCGCTCCGTCGTGCCGCACGGCCACAATAACATGGCCACCGCGTTTTTGATCCTCAAGGGCGACCTGCGCGGCCGCCACTACGATCGCGTCAAGGACGAGCCGGGCTATATGCTCATCAAGCCGACGATCGACCGAAAATTCGTCGCGGGCGACTGCTCGACCGTCTCGGACTACAAGGACAACGTGCATTGGTTTCAGGCCCTCACGGAATCGGCCTTTATCTTCAATCTTCACGTCCTGGACGTGAAGCCGGACGCCACGCTGCCCACGAACCGCGTGTACATCGATCCCCAGGGAGAAGCGGTGGCGGGGGGCCTGACGCGTGCTCGGTTGATCGACTACAAAGAAGCCAACCAGTTGTACGGTTAAACGGATTGGCCGCCACGGCCCGATGTCGATGCGCCCACGGCGATGGTGGCGCGGAACCTTCCGACAACGATTCTTTCCGGTGATGGAGTGCCTTGCCATGAATCCACGCGTCCTTCGTTTTGCCAGGCGGTATTTATTGTTCGCCGCGGCGTTAACGGTTTCGGGAGCTTTCGCGCTGCCGGCCTGTTACGCGCAGGGTCGCGTCGAGATCGAGGCATTTGTCGGCGTGCCGTTTGGCGTGGGGCGGATCACGGTCCAGTCGGGCGGCGAATTCCGCATCAATCGCATACCGCGTGCTGGAGGCGCGCGGGGCGGAAGGATCCTCGACCTGGCGAAGAAACTCGTCGACCAGTCGGGCAAGGAATCGCCGACCCACCTGCAAAGCGCGGAAATGGCGCTGAGCGAGAAGTCGGGCCGGGTGCTCTATCCGGTTTTCGAAAAGCGCGATCGTCCGATCTTGCGTGAATTCGTCACCGTTCCGACCTCCACCACGATTTTGTTTCTCTTTTCCGGAAACGCTCCGCTCGATGTGACTGTCCAAACGCCGGAACCTCGCGCCGGCCAGGTCACGCCGCAGCAAGACCCCAACGGTCATGCGCGGCTGCTGCGCGCCTGGTGGCGCGATTATGCGTCGGCCGCCGAAGGTCGCGACGTCTTGCGAGAATATCCGCCGATGGTCGAGGAGTACCTCGTCGATACGTTGGCCCGCCGCTTGCAACTCACCATGCCCAAACGCGCAACCCGTGGCGACCTGGGCCTGTTTCGCAGCGAGCTGAATCTGTTGTTCGAGACCGAAGCGGCCCAATTGGAAATGGCCGAAGCGATACTATTGGGGGGCCGTGCGCCACAGGTCGCCACGCAGAATCTGCCGGAAGAATTGCCCCAGCCAAAACCCGAGTCGCTCGATCCGATCCCCGACACGCCGATCGAACCGATTGCGATGCGCGTGCCGGTCGAGTGTTTGTACGTGCGCTTCGGCAATTTCCCCAACTTTCTTTGGCTCCGCCATCGACTGGAGGATTGGGGGGGCGAGCTGCGCGACATCGTCGCCGAGCGCGGTCTGAGTTATGGCCTCAATGAACGTTTTCAGCGCCAATTGGGCTTGCGCGAGTCGGCGCTGGCCGAGCTGCTGGGCGAGAAAGTCATCGCCGACGTGGCGGTGATCGGCACCGACACCTTTCTGCACGAAGGCGCCGCGCTGGGCATGTTGTTTCACGCCAAGAGCAATACGGCATTGTCCGCTGATTTGACCCAGCAGCGCACCACCGCAATGAAGGAAGACAAGCGCGGTACCCAGGAAAAACTGACGATTGCCGGCCGGCAGGTCTCGCTGATCTCGACGCCCGACAATGCGTTGCGCTCTTTCTATGTGGCCGATGGCGATTTCCACCTGGTGACCACCAGCCGCACGCTGGTCGAATGGTTTCTGGCCACCGGCGACGGCACGCACGATTCGCTGGGAGCTTCGGCCGATTTTCGCTACGCCCGCCGCAACGTGCCGCTGGCTCGCGGCGACACGGTTTTTGTCTATCTCGCGCCCCAATTCTTCCAAAACTTGTTGAGCGCCTCCTACCGGATCGAACTCGATCGCCGCTTGCGCTCGACGGTGGAGATGGAACTGCTCGACATTGCGCAATTGGCTGCCCGGGCGGAGCAAAAGCCGGGCGCCACGATCGACCAACTGGTGGCCGGCGGCTTGCTGCCCGAAGGATTCGGCCAGCGACCCGACGGCAGCCGGCTGGAGCTTGCCGAGGGGCGCGTGGTCGATTCGTTGCGCGGCGGGCGGGGCACCTTTGTGCCGGTACCCGACGTCGAGCTGGGCAAAATCACGCCGGCCGAATTGGCCGAGTACGAACGGTTTGCAAAGGAGTACGCCGCCCAATGGGGACCGATGGATCCGCTGGTGGCCGCCATCCAGCGACAGCCCCTGGCCGAGGGCGGACTGGAACGCGTGATCGTCGATGTCCAGGCCGCGCCTCTCTCGCAAAAACACGTCGATACGTTATCCAAATGGCTGGGCGAACCGACCGATCAACGCCTGGCGCCGGTGCCGGGCGACATCGTGGCTTTTGAAGCGGTGATGCGGGGCGGATCGTTTTTTGCCGACGGCGAGCATCACTTGTTCGGCGCGCTGCGCGATGCCGATCCGGCCATCACGCTCGATCCTGGCGCGGGGATATTGGCCCGGCTGCTGACCTCGCGGTTGGAGGGCTTGCAGGGTTACCTGGGGGCGTGGCCGAATCCTGGGTTCCTTAAATTCCTGGGCGGCGCGTCGGACATTCCGCCCGATCCGGCCGGACTTTCGCGGCTGCGCACCGGCCTCTGGCGGCGCCAAGTGGAAAGCTTCACTCTGCTCTCGTTCCATCCCGAAATCCTCCAGCAGGTTTCGCCGCAATTGCAGTTCGTGAAAGCCGAGCGGCCGGCGCAGGCGTGGTTGCGGGCCGAGGACCTGGCCAAGTCGAAGCTCGCGCCGCTGGTGAACGCCTTCGGCTATCGCAAGTCGCGGCAGATCACGCTGGGCAATACGCGCTTGATGAACATGCTCAGCGAGCAACTCCACGTCCCCCAGGCCGAATGCCTGGCCACGGGCCAGCGGCTGCTCAACGCCCAGTTCGAGGCTCCTTTGGGCGGCAAGTACGAGCTGCGCGAGTGGGAAGGCGGCTTGAAGACCTGGGTCTCTACCGCCCTGGCCGACCGGACCGACTCGAGCCAGCCGCCGGACGACTATCAATTCCCCGCGCTGACCTGGCTGCGCGGCATCGACCTGGAACTGAGCACGCAGAATGGCATGTTGGCCGCGCACGGCGAAGTGATCATGCCGGTGGAAACCCGCGCGGCGACCTTCCAGCTTCCCGCATTCCCGTTCGCCGGCCCCAAAGCTGGCACGAGTGAGAAGACCGGCGGAAATCCCAAGTCCAACGGCCCGGCAAAGGCCGCGCCCAAACGTCCCGCCTTGCCCGGCCCCAGCGACGCCAGGCGCTCAGGCACGAAAGAGTTCTGAGCACGGCGACGGGGTGGCTGAGATTGTCTGCGGCGCGTGGCGCTTAAACCGTCGAAGAATTGTTTTGCGGCAACGGCAGCGGCAGCGCCGTGGGCGGCAAGATCTCTCGGTGGCGCAATTGTTCTTCCCAAAACGCGAATTGCGGATCGCCGCTGCGAAACGCGAACACCGCGTCCGGCAGCGCGCGGCCGTTCACCACGCGCGAATGCACGCGCACCAACACCGCGCCATCCTGGCGGCGTTCGACATCCCAGGAGTAGAGATCGTGCAAGGTAGGTTGGGTCCGGAAGCGTAATGCGGATGGGCGGTGCCCGCCACCGAAGGCCAGGAGCGGCCCTGTGTGACGACCCGCGGCAAGGTAGGTTATTGTCCCGAATTTCGGCAACAAATTCTAGGCTAGTTTTTGGGGTCGGGCGCTGGTCCGGCCGCGGCGGCAAAAACCGGAGTATTGCCTTGAAATCATTGCAAAATCGCATCGAGACAGCCGCGAGGGCGGCAACGATGGACGACCGGGCAACAGGCCTTTCAGGGGTGGGCCAACACGGCGCGGCGTGGACGTTTCGCCTTTGGCCGGCGGGCGGCGGGAGCCAGCGGGCCTTGCTCCAATTCCAACAGCCGGACTTTCATGTGCTGGCCGTCGGGCGCGGAGTAGCGGCCGATGCGACCGTCGGCATGGACCACGCGGTGGCACGGCACGACGATGGGAAAGCGGTTCGAGGCCATGGTGTTGCCCACGGCCCTGGCGGCCCGCGCCGATCCGCTCGCCTCGGCCAGCGCCGCGTAGCTGCGTGTTTGTCCATAGCCGATCGCGCGGCAGCGTTTGATCACGCGGCGTTGGAAGGGGGACAAATGGTCCAGGTCGAGCAGTACGTCGGAAAAATCAACGTGGTCGCCGGCGGCATACGCGGTCAGCCGCGCGACCAGCTCGGGCCAGGCGTCAGCCGTCTCGGCTTCGGCCGCCAGGGCCGGATCGAGCGCGCCGATCGCGGCCGCTCGGCTGGGATATCCGAAGACAATCTGCTTGATCGCGGGGCCGGCGCCGAGCACCGCCATCCAGCCCAAATCCGTGGCAAACGATACCATCTGCAGAGGGTCTTGCGTGGACATGATGGTCTTTCCCTTCCTGAAAAAACAGCGCCGCGTGAGCCCGGGGCTCGGCCGGCCACGGCGGGCTTTGACAGTCTACGAGAAACCATTCTATACTGGACGCGGACCGTCGCAATGGTTTTTTATGGCCAGCGTGAACTTCCCGACCGTCGCGACCTGCGAAGGAATTCTTGATGAATCACTACTGTTCATTGAGTGACGATTTTTACGTCAACATGAACCTCAGCACCGAGATGGACTTGCCCAGCAATCGCGAGTCGATCCTGCTGTATTTCGAACGACTTCAGAAAAAATACCCTACGATGCGGAATTTCTATTGCCGCGAGAAGGGAGATTTTATTCTGGAAGAGGATAAAGAGCAGGGTCATTATCGCTGGAGCACGGTCGAGACCCGCCGCTTGTGCTCGGGCCACGTGAACCCCCAGACCGTCGACGATGCCCTGGAGCAGCATCAGTTGGTGCTCGAGTTGGCGCCCTACATGCTTTCGCTCAGCACGATCGACTGCGAGGCGATCGATTTGCTCTTCGGCTTCGACTTCACCTACCGCGGCAATCACAACCAGCTCGTGGCCGAAGCATTGGGCCTGCCGCCGGGACTGGAACGGATGTTGGAGGTGCCGCGGGGCACGATCATGAATTACGAGCCGACGATGACGCTGGCCCTGGACGAAGACTGCCGATTGCAATGCCGGTTGAGCATTGAAACCAGGACCAATGCCTTTCAGGTCCGCACCGGCGAGTTTCCCGAGGAACAACTGAGCGTCTACGTCACCGCGCGCCGCTACGGAGGTTTGCCGTCGAACATGACTTTCGTGCAACTGCTCGAAACGCTGCGCGGTGTCTGCTGCAACATGGTCGACAACTACGTGGCCGAGAGCATTTTGCAGCCGCTGGCCCGGGCCATTGGCGCCAAGTAAGGCCCGCGCTAGGATCCTGCCCGCGAGCCGACGTCGCCGTCGATGGCGTCGCGGGCCGAAACCACGTGGGTCACGATCGACTGCATGCGGTTTTCATCCGCGAACGGCGAGAGCACGTACGACTTGAGCGCCACGATCGGATCGCCGAAATCGGTGTGCCGGTAGCAGTTGGTCAGCGAGATGGCGACGCCCTGTCCGGCCAGCGCCTCGGCGTGCACGCGCTGGAAAATCCGGCGGTTGTATTCGTTGTGCGCCAACAGTTGGTCGCGATAGCTCGCGTCGCTCCGCTCGCGCGATTTGACGCTAAACGTGTCGATGCCGTCGGGATAGGCGCGAAACAGCGTGACGGGACCCACGTTTTCGCCGTTGAGCACCGTCAGATTGGGGTGCGACTCGATCATCTCTCGCAATACTTCGGCCATTTCCACCGAGTGCCCCAGCAGGGTGCGATAACCCTCCTTGCCGAACAATAGCAGGTTGGCCAGCGCCGCCATCGGACCGATTCCGCTCCGCGAAGTCTCCAACGTGTACATGCCCGGATGGTGATCTCCCGACTGGTACAGGTACGGCATGGTTTCGCGGCTGCGGGCGATCCAATCGAAATCGCGTGCCTCGCGAAACAGCACCAGCGAGGAGATATACGGGGTGTAGCCCGTCTTATGAAAGTCGATGCCGATCGAGTCGGCCAACCGCAGGTGTTGCATGTCGTGCTGCGCGGCGGCCAAAGCGCGCACCGTTCGGCCGCGAAAGCCCAACGGGTTTTGCAGAAAGTCGTAATCGTTGAATACGCTCCAGGCCCAGCCGATCACCGCGTCGGCGTGCAGGTGCGGCAGATAGGTCAGAGCAAACTCGTCGGCCAGCCGATGCCGCATCGCGTCGATGGCCCGCAGGTCGTCGATGCCAAAGGCGTCGGTCGAACCCATCGTGGCCACGATGGCGGCGATTTTCTTTCCGCCGGCCAGCGCCTCGCGTGCCGCTTGCTCCAGGGCCGGAAGCTGTATGGAATTGTCCCAGTGCGTCGGCACGCAAATCACGTTGTCCTGGCCAATGCCCAGCCAACTGGCCACGTTGAGGCACGAATAGTGGCTCTGCTGCGAGGCCAGAATGACCGCGTCGGCTTTCAGGCCGGCGCGTCCCGAGCCGGGCGCGGCTTTTTCCAGGCCGACTTTCACGCCGTACAGCAAGCCGCCCGTGCCGCCAAAAGTGAACACGCCGCCGGCTAGCGCCGGATCGTAACCGATCAGGCCGGCGGCCATCGCGGTAGCCTGGACTTCGGCCTCGGAAAAGCGCCGGCCGCTTTCGTCGCTGCACAAATTCGGGTTGTAGGTCAGCGGCAGCAGCACGCCGATGATGCTGGCGATCGACGGGTTGGGCACGACGTTGATCTGGCTGCGAGGATGCCCCCAGATGAACATCCCTTGCAGGTAGCTGACCAGTTGGGGGATCACTGCCTCGAGAGTTTGGCCCTGCTCGGCGACGTGCTCGCCCCGGGCGCGCCGGTAATTCGGTTCAGTGGGCGTGCCCAGGATCGGGGCCTGCGACTTCAAAGCGTCGACCTGGTCGAGCGCCCGCAAGATGGAAAACACGACGTAGCCGTCGTGCACCGGGTCGGAGACGGGCTGAGGGAATGCCTTGCGAAGCGTTTCGAGCAACTGCTGATACTGCACGGCAAACCTCGCTAGCCGGAGAGACGTCGTTGGCGAACCTGGTCGACCGTGACGGCCGCCACGATGATCGCGCCGACGATGATTTCTTGAATCGAGTTGGGTTGTTTCAGCGCGGTGCAGCCGCTGTAAATCACTTGCATGATCACGGCGCCGGTCAGCGTGCCCAGGATCGAGCCCCGTCCGCCGCTCAAGCTTCCGCCGCCGATCACGACCGCGGCGATGATCGGCAGTTCCTTGCCCGTGCCGGAGGTTGGATCTCCGATCGTGAGCCGCGCGAATTGATACAGTCCGGCCACGCCTACGAAGAATCCGGCGATCGTGTAGACGGCGATGCGCGTCAGCGGGACGTTGATTCCGCAGAGCCGCGCCGTCGATTCGTTCGACCCCACTGCGAACACGTGGCGGCCAAAAACGGTGTACCGCAGTACCGCCGAAACCACGATCGCCAGCGCCACGAGCGACCACACGCCGGGCGAAAAGACCATCCACGCCAGGTGCTCGCGCGGAGTGGGTTGCAGCAGGTCGCGCATCCACTGCGGCACTTGCGCCGGGAACGGGCGGACCATCGTGTCGTGGCCGATGAGCTTCGCGGTTCCCAGGTAAATCGTCATGGTGCCCAACGTGACGATGAACGGCACGACGCGCAGCAAACTCACCAGCGAGCCGTTTATGAAGCCGGCCAGGCAGGCGGTGCCCAGACCGGCGGCCACGGCCACCGCGGGCGAATGGCCCTCGCGCAAGAACCAGGCCAAGACGGTGCCGGCCAATGCCATGGTCGTGCCGGCCGACAGGTCGATGCCACCGGAGATGATAATCATCGTCATGCCCAGCGCCGCCACGGCCACGACGGCCGACTGCACCAGCACGTTTTGCGCGTTCTTGAGCGTGGCGAACTTGCCGCCGTCGACTTGCAGGTTGTCGGCGATCGTGAACACGCCCACAACCAGAATCAGCGCCAGAAACGGTCCCACGACGCTTCGCAGAAAATTGCCGCCGCGCCGCGCCATGCCCAGGGCCGGTTCCGTGCTGGCTCGATTCATTCGCTTGCCCGATCCACGCCCAAAGCGCAACTCAAGATCGACGCGTTGGTCCACTCGCGCGCCGGCCGAATCTCGCGCAGGCGGCCGCGGGCCATCACGGCCACGCGGTCGCAGACGCTCAGCAGTTCGGTGAAATAGGAACTCACGAAGATAATCGCCTTGCCCTCGGCCGCCAACTGGGCCATCAGCCGATAAATCTCAGATTTCGTGCCCACGTCGATGCCGCGCGTCGGCTCGTCGAGCAGCAGCACGTCGGCGTCCTGGTGCAGCACGCGCGCTAGCGCCACTTTTTGCTGGTTGCCGCCGGAGAGATGCTCGACTGGCTGTTCCGGCGAGCGGGCTTTGACGTTGAGTTGCCGCATCCAGGCCTGCACGGCGGCACGACGTCGGCGCAGGTTGAGCCAGCCGAACCGGCTGTAAGGGGCCAGGCGGCTGTAGGTGATATTATCGGCGATCGTCTCGCGTTGCGCGAGCCCCTCGTTTTTGCGATCTTCCGAAACCAGCCCTAATCCGGCGCGAATCCTGGCCCGCGGCGTGGCTCGCGGCGTCGTGCCCAGCACGCGCACGGTGCCGGCGCGCACCGGATCGAGCGCCAGCAAGCAGCGCAACAGCTCGGTGCGCCCGGCGCCCACCAGTCCGGCGATTCCCAGGATTTCGCCACGGCGCAATTCGAACGTGGCCTCTTTGGGCGCTATGCGGCCGGCCAGGGCGTCAAGCGACAGCACGACTTCGCCGGGCGTGTGCGGCACCGAGGGAAACAGCTCGTCGACGTTGCGGCCGACCATCAGCGATACGATCTGGGCTTCGCTCACTCCGGCCAACGAACCGCCGCCGGCCACGCTGCCATCGCGCAACACGAGAAAGCGGTCGGCAATCCGGCGGATCTCTTCCAGGAAGTGGCTGATGTAAATGATCGCGATGCCCGCCCGCTTCAGTTTCTCGATCACGCGGAACAAACTCTCGACGTCATCTTGCGCCAGCGAACTGGTCGGCTCGTCGAAGACGATGACCTTGGTCTCGAGGGCCAGGGCGCGGGCGATCTCGACCATCTGCTGGTCGGCCATCGACAGGTTTCGCACGGGTAGATCCAAGGGCAGATCGGCGCGGCCCAAAAGTTCTAGCGCCCGGCGCACGTGGCCGCGCTGGGCGGCGCGGCGCAGGACCCCGCAGCGGTGCTGCTCCTGGCCCAGCATGATGTTTTCGGCGACGGTCAAATCCGCGGCCAGGTTGAGCTCCTGATAGATCATCGCCACGCCGGCCACTCGGGCCGCGTGCGGGCCTCGGGGGACATAGCGACGGCCGGCCAGTTCCATTTGCCCGCGATCGGGCCCGATCGCGCCGCTGAGGATTTTCATCAGCGTGCTCTTGCCGGCGCCGTTTTCGCCGATCAGGGCCAGCACCTCGCCGCCGCGCACTTCGAGCGAGACATGGTCCAGCGCGTGCGTCGCGCCAAAACTCTTGCTCACCTCCGACATCCGCAGCAGCGCGGTTTCCATGGGCGTTGGCCGTCAGTCGGCTTGTTCGGGTTCGAGCAGCTTGCGGATTTCGGGGTTATTCATGTTTTCCGGCGTGGCCATCACCTCGCCGGTCGGAATTCGCTTCTGGACTTTTTCGCCGCGCAAGTGGGCCACCAGCGTCCTGACGCTCTGATAACCCATGGCTACCGGATCCTGCAGCACCAGTCCATGGATCTTCTTGTCGGCCAGTGCTTGCACGAGTTGGGGACCGGGATCGAAGCCGACAAACTGCACCTTGCCGGCCAGGCGTTCCTGTTCCAACGCGCCCAGCACGCCCATCGTGTTGGGCTCGCACACGGCGAAGATGCCGTCGAGTCGGTCGCCAAACTGGTTGCACAGCTCGAGGGCCTTGTTCTGCGCCTCCAGGGGCGTGGTGCCCGAGTACTGATTGTCCGAAAGTATTTTGATGTCGGGAAACTCCGCGCGCATCGTGTCCAGAAAGCCTTGTTCGCGCTGTTCGGTGCTCTCGCTGCCGACGTTGTAGCGCAGCAGGATGACATTGCCTTTGCCGTGCAGGCGATTGCCGATTTCGCGGGCCGCCAGCGCGCCGCCGTGGTGGTTGTCGGTGGCCACGTAGCTGACCGTGACCGATTCGTCGGCTAGGGCGCTATCGAAGATGACGGTCGGGATGCCGGCCCGCTGAGCGTTGACCACCGAGGGAACCAAGGCCGACGAATCGAGCGGGGCCAAGACGATGCCGTCGACGCCCTGCGCGACGAAGTCCTGCATGACGTTGATCTGGCCCTCGCGATCATTTTCGAGCAGGGCCCCTTTCCACTGGATTTCCACGTGGCCCAGTTCGCGGGCCGCCCGCAGCGCGCCGGCGTGCACCGACTTCCAGAAAACGTGCGTCGTGCCCTTGGGAATGACCGCGATCCGAAAAGTCTTTTCTCCGGACGCGTCGCTGCGCGGCGGATCGCTGGCGGTGTCAGCGCGGTGGCAGCCGGCCATCAGCAGGACCATCAGGCCACTCGCGACGTAGCGGAACATTCAGCTATCCTCAGGCCAAACGGAAGGGGTCACGGATCGAGGGCTCGACGATAGATTCACCCGGGATTCGGCTGGATGGGACGCGTGTTCCACGGCGAACAAGCCGCGCGGTGTCCATCAGGATCGGCGTGGATTATTTCCGCGAGGGTTGCCGCGACCGCCTCGACCCCGGCCCCGTCCTCGAGGCGCGCCGGCCTTGGGATTCTTGGCGCGAGCTTCCATATTCACCGAAACAATGTAGCCGATGGCCTCTTCCCAGGGCGGAATGGCGCGATGACTGTTCTTGTCCACCTGGTTTTCGACGCCTTCATCGTCACCCGATTCATCGTCACCCGATTCATCGTCACCCGATTCATCGTCACCCGATTCGGCGTCGCTAGTCACCGCCGCGTAATCGTCTTCTTGTTCCTCGTCTTCAGCAAGAGATTCGTCGGCGGGATGCGCTTCGTCATCACTGGCCACCCTCTTGGACTCGGCGCCGGGGGCACGATCCTTGTCGCGTTTGCGACCTCCACCCCGCCGGCGACGACGTTTGGGGCGGCCGGTAGGCTGGCGGTCTTCGGCCGGGGCGTCGGAAGGCAAGTCGCCCTCGGCCTGGTTCGCCTCGCCCTCGTCCAGGGCCGTATCTTCAATGGCTTCGCCGGATTCGTCCGAGGAAATCTGTGATGGTTCCTGGCCATCGGCCGTGCGGTCTCGCTTGGAACGGCGGCCGCCACGGCGGCGACGGCGACGCTTGCGACCGGGGCGATCCTCGCCTTCGGTATGCTCCCGCGGCGGCTCGTCGGATTCACCCGTTTCGACCAATTCCGCCTCGACCAGTTCCTCTTCGTTATATTCCTCGGCGACGAACTCTTCTTCGATCGGCTCGACCTCACGCGGTGGCGGCACGTCGCGCATCGGAGACGCCGGCCTGGGTGGCGGAGTTTCGCGGCGCGGCGGAGCTTCGCGGCGCGGCGGGGTTTCGCGGCGCGGAGATTCGTGACGTGGCGGCGCTGCGTGGCGTGGAGCGGCTGGCGCTGGCGTTTCCGCGGGCGTTATTCCCAGTTGGTTGGCCAGTTGCGACCAGTCGCCAGCAGGCCTCGGCGGGGCCGGTTTTTTGGCCGCCGGCGGCGCGGCAGGCCGCGGGGGTGGTGCTTGTGCCGCGGGCCTTTTCTCCTCGGTCGAGGGGGCCTCTGCGGGAACGTCGGCCCCCAATTGCGATGCCAGCGAGTTCCAATGGTCGGGATTACTCATAGCAGAAACGTACCAATCGTGTCGAAAAGTTTGTTCAAAGCAGATTATACCGCTTTGCCGGGCAAGCACCGGTAGTATAGGACCTTCCAGCCGCGCTGGAAAGTCGTCACAACGGCTGCGAACGACATCAACTCTTGGTCGCGCGGCCGGATTGGCCCTACAATTCCCTGGGGACCCTGGCGTGGTTTGTATCGTCATTCTCCCACGATTGTGGATCGCCAACACCTGCACTCCCAAGAGCCCAGCATGGCCACCGCTCGCCCGAACGAAAAACACGCTCCGGCTACCTACGTCGAAGAAGTTCAAATCGCCGGTCATATCATCGATAGCCTCATCCTGCCCAAGGTGCTGGACCTGATTACCACCGCGGGCGGGACCTTCCGCATCAAGCGAATCACGATTGGCCAGGCGCGCAGCGATCCGAGCTTCGCGCTGATCGAAGTCGGGGCCGCCAGCGCGCGGCTTTTGGCCGATATTTTGGGCCAGATCAGCGATCACGGCGCCGTGCCCACGGCCCAGCAAGATTGTCAGTTGGTCGCGGCCGACCTGGCCGGGGCGTTTCCCGAGGGTTTCTATAGTTCGACGAACCAGCGCACCGAAGTCCGCATCGACGGGCGTTGGATTGAAGCCGCCGAGCAGGAAATGGACTGCGGCATCGCGGTCGATCTTCAGCGTCAGAGGGCCCGTTGCGTGGCGATGAACGACGTCGTGGCGGGAACCATGTTCGTGGTGGGCCACGGCGGCGTAAGGGTCTTTCCGCAGGAGCGGTCGCCCGACCGGCAAGCCTTCGAATTCATGGGCAGTAGTGTTTCGAGCGAAAAGCCCAAGGGCGTTGCCATCCGGCAAGTGGCTTACGAACTATTCAAGAATCGCAAGGAGGGCGGCAAGACGCTGCTGGTCGGCGGTCCGGCCATCGTACACACAGGCAGCGGCGAGCACCTCTGCCGGCTGCTGCGCGGCGGCTACATCAACCAGCTCTTCGCCGGAAACGCCCTGGCCACGCACGATATTGAACAAGCCATTTATGGCACCAGCTTGGGTGTCCACTTGGAACGCGGCGACCTGGCCGAATCCGGCCACGAGCACCATCTGCGGGCCATCAATCGCATACGCCGGGTCGGCGGAATCCGGCGGGCCGTGGAAACCGGCGTGTTAGGCTCGGGCATCATGTACGAATGCGTGCGCCATCAGGTCGATTTCCTGCTGGCCGGCAGCATTCGCGACGACGGGCCATTGCCGGAGGTGATCACCGACGTCTTGGAAGCCCAGCGGCAGATGCGCGCGCGGATCCAAGACGTGACCTTCTGCCTGATGATCGCCACGACCTTGCACTCCATTGCCGTGGGCAATTTGCTGCCGGCGTGGGTCAAGGTGGTTTGCGTGGACATCAATCCGTCGACTGTGATCAAAATGAGCGACCGCGGGTCGTTTCAGACCGTGGGACTGGTCACGGACGTCGAGCCGTTCTTGCGGGCCTTGGTGCTGGAATTGGAGGCCCTGGAGGGCAAGGCATGAAACCGGCAAAACCCGTTGACACGGCGCCGGCCCCGCGGGGCGTCGGGCTCTTTGGCGCCGAGCCGCGGATCTTGATGTGCCCGCCCGATTTTTATGGGATCGAGTACGAGATCAATCCCTGGATGAGCCGGCAGAAGCAGGCCGATCGAGAGCAGGCGGTTCGCCAGTGGACCGAGCTGCGCGCGGCGCTCGAGCAGGCCGGCGCCAAAACGCTGCTGCTCGATGCCGTGCCGGGGCTGCCCGATTTGGTGTTTACGGCCAATGCGGCCCTGGTTTTTCGCGATCAGGCGGTGCTGGCGCGGTTTCGCTATCCGCAGCGTCAGGCCGAGGAAAGCCACGACGAGGCCTGGCTCACCGCGGCCGGGTTCACCGTGCACCACCTGCCCGGCGGCGTGTTCTTCGAAGGGGCCGGCGACGCCCTGTTCTGCGGCGATACGCTGTTTGCCGGCTACCGGATTCGTAGCGACGTTCGCGGGCATCAACAGATCGGCGCGATGTTCGGTTGTCGCGTCATTCCGCTGGAACTGATCGACCTCTACTACTACCATCTCGACACGTGTTTTTGCCCGCTGACGCCGGGACAGGCGATCTACTATCCCGAGGCGTTCGACGATTACGGGCGGCGGGCGCTGGCCGAGGCGGTCGACGAGCTGATTCCGGTCAGCGCCGCTGAAGCCAGGCGGTTCGCCTGCAACGCCGTGGTGGTGGGGCGCACCGTGATCACGAACACGGGCTGTCCGGAGCTGGGCGAAGCCCTGCGGATTCGCGGATTCGAGCGCCGCGAGACGCTGTTGGACGAATTCGTGAAGGCCGGTGGCAGCGCCAAGTGCCTGACGTTGCGCCTGGACGGCGAAGAGGCCGCCGCCTGGAAGTACGCG
>JBGQKM010000077.1:0-20149 GCA_041499515.1 Planctomycetia bacterium
CAAGTGCAGTGCGATAAAACAACACGTCACGGATGCCAACATGATCGAAGGCAGCAGACCTCCGACAAGCGCAGCGCCCGACCACATGTTCGTTGCCCACCAGGTACTCGCCAGAAGATAAGCAATCCCTAGAACCCAAAACCGGGGGCGCCACGCGTACGTCAGGATCACCTGCCAAACTCTAATCATCGTGGAGCTCCAGGAAAATCTCTTCCAGGTTGAGATCTTGCACCTCGACCGTGGCGTGCCACCGCGATTCGATCTGGCCGATCAACTCCGGCGTGTGCGACCGGGTCGTGACCAGGGCATGATTACCTTCGATCCGCTGCCGCAAAATGCCGGGCAGGTCGAACCGTTCGGGAAACGTATTGGTCGAAGTCAGGCGCAAGAGCTTGATCTGATCCTTCAGCTCGCCCAATTCGCCGAAGAAGCTGATCTGGCCTCCTTGCAAGATGGCGACCCGGTCGGCGACGCGTTCCAGGTCGGACGTGATATGCGTCGAGAAGATCACGCTGCGGCTGCCGCCGGCCGCGATCGCCAGCACGACCTTCAAAAACTCGCGCCGGGCCGACGGATCGAGACTGGCCACCGGCTCGTCCAGGACCAATAAGTCCGGCTCGTGCCCCAGGGCCATCACGATCGCCAGCTTTTGCAATTCGCCGACCGACAAAGTGCCGGCCCGGCGGGTGAGATCGATTTTCCATTCGCGCACCAGGCGGTCGACCAGCGTCGGATTCCAGCGCAGATAGAACGAGCCGGTGTAGGCCAGGATGTGGCGGACCTGCATCCAGGGATAGAGCTGTGGGTTTTGCGGCACATAGCCGATGTGTTCCTTGGCGCTGGCGCTTAAGTTCCAGGCCGGCTCGCCCAGGATGGTCACGCTGCCGTGTTGCGGCCGGGCCAGTCCCAGGGCACAGCGCAAGAGCGTGGTCTTGCCCGCCCCGTTCTTGCCCAACAGGCCAACCACCGATCCGGCCGGGATGTCGAGATTCAGCCGGTCGAGCACCGATCGGCCCGAGTACATTTTCGAGACCGCCCGCATTTCCAGAACGTTTTCTTCGCGGTTCATTTGCCGTCGAGCTCCTTGATGACGCCGTCCAACAGCGATCGGACTTGTTTGCCGGTGAGAGACAATTGATAGGCTTCGGCCGCGACCTGGCGCAACAGCGGCAGCAATTGTTCCTGCCGCTGCCGCAAGCTGTCGTTGCCGTTGGTTTCATTCCGCTCGGCGATGCGCATCCCCTGCCCGCGCACCAGGTCGACGATGCCGTCGCGTTCCAACAGCGAGTAGGCCTTGGACACGGTCATGGGATTGATTTCGAGCTCCAGGGCGGCCTGCCGGACGGAGGGCAGAAAGTCGCCGGGCCGAAAGCGGCCGCTGGCCACGTGGCGGCGGACCTGGTCCACGATCTGCCGATAGATCGGCAGTCCGGACGTGGGAAAGACCTGAAAGAGAAATTCGGCGGCCATGCGCATTAGTGTAGTGATACACTAGCTACCGACGCAAGCGCATTTTCGGAATTTTTTTCAGCCGCCCGACGGGAACCCTGAGGCGGCTGTTGAAAAATGGGACTGGCTCCGAGTCCTTCGGCGTAAGTGCCACAAGAAAGAGTGGTCGCGAGGTGCCTGTCCCAATTTTTCAACACGCAGGCAGGCGGATCAGCCGGCCAGGGCCGCGATCAGGCGGTCGACGTCCGAGGCGTTGTTGTAGGCGTGGGCACTCAGACGCAGTTTGCCGCCCCGGGCACTCAAAACGACGCCGGCGGCCAGACAGCGCTGCTTGACTTTTAGCGCGTCTTGGCCCGGCAACTCGAACGACACGATGCCCGAGCGATGGTTCCCCTCGCGCGGGCTGAGGTTGATGGCGCCGGCCCGCAGCAATCGCTCGCAGGCCAGATCCGTAACGGCCAGCACGCGTTCGGCCAGCGCCGGCAGGCCAACGTCCAACAGGAATTGCAAGCTCTCGGCGAGGCCCAGAAAACCGACCATGTTTTGCGTGCCCCCTTCGTAGCGGGCGGCGCTGGCTTTGAACTTCAATTCGATATGGCTGTAGTCCGAGGCGTGCTGGACGCTGTGCCAGCCGACGCCGATCGGGCGCAGCAGATCCAAATGCTCACGGCGCAGATAGAACAGCCCGGCTCCTTCTGGACCGAGTAGCCATTTGTGGCCGTCGGCGGCCAGGAAGTCGATGGGCGTGGCCTTCACATCCAGCGGAAAAACGCCCAAGCCTTGAATGGCGTCGACGAACAGTAGCGCGCTCTGCCGATGGGCCAGCTCGACCAGCGCATCCAAATCCGAGCGCCAGCCGCTGACGTAGCCGACCCAACTGACCGAAATGATACGCGTGCGGACGTCGCAGGCGGCGGCCAGACGATCGAGCTCGACGCGGCCCTGCTCGGGGCGCACGCGGCGGGTTTCGACGCCGCGCGTGGCCAGGTTCATCCAGGGATAGAGATTCGACGGGAACTCGTTTTCCAGCGTGACGACGTTATCGCCCTCGCGCCACGGGAAACCCTCAGCCACCAGGCCGATGCCCTCGCTGGTGCTGTGCACCAGGGCGACTTCCGCCTCCTCGGCCCCAAGCAGCCGCGCGGCCAGCGTGCGCGCCTCTTCGACGCGCCGGCTCCAGGCGGGCCAGCAGGTGTCGCCTTCGGCCGTGGCCTGCTGGGCCCAGGCCAGGATCGCGGCCTGCGTCGGCGCCGGCAGCGGCGCGACGGCGGCGTGGTCGAAATAGGCCCATTTCGCCGCCACCGGCATCTGAGAGCGGAACGCCTCCCAGCGGTCCGCGCGATTCGAGGTGGTTTCGGACATCAGGCCTCCGGTCGATGCAGTGTTCTACGTCCGCGCCGCGGTTTTCAGTCGAGCATTTTCACGCGGATGTTGCGGTAGCGGACAAAATACTTCCGCGAATCGCCGCCGCCATGAATCTGCAGGCCGATGCCGCCGGCGTCGGGATGACGCTTTTCGTTGTCCTGGAACTCCATGAAGCGCACGCCGTTGATCCAGGTCGTGATCTTGGGCGGATTGCCCACGATCCGGGCGCGCAGCTCGTTCCACTGCCCGTGCTTCCAAAAGTTGGGCCAGTCGGCCGGTTTGACCGGCAGCGAGAACGGGCACTCGTGCTCTTTGATCACCGTCACATCGTCGGTGAAATCGAAATTCCGCACGCTGATGCCGCCCGACAGGCCTTCGCCATATATGCCGGCCAGATTGCCGGCCGTGTGATAGTCGATCATGTACTGATAGGCCTGGCCTTTTTCGGTGCTGCGCAGAAACAGGCCGCTGTCGGGCACGAAGTCGTTGTTCATTTCCAGCGCGATTTCGAAATTGCCGTACGGCTTGTCGGTGATCACGATGCCGCCGTTGCCCGGCGTGTCCTGGCTGCCGACGATGGCGCCGTCTTCGGCGACCCAGCGTCCGCCGGTTTTGTGTTTGCTGGCGCCGCTATGTCCGCTTTGTGCGCTGACGTGCCAGCCGGCCAACGAGTGGCCGTCGAAGATGGCGACAAAACCAGCCTCGTCGAATTTTTCGCGCTTGAAATCTTCCGCCGCGGCCCGATCGAACGTCGAGCAAGCGGCCGCGACCAGCGCGAGCGTCGTAAAAACAAATCGCATGGTTGAAAACTCCTGGTTGCCGATGGGGAATCGTAGACGCAGATTTCAAAACTGCGGGGACTGTCCCAATTTTGCGAAGTCGTCGCAGCAAAATGGGACTGTCCCCTTCTCCGAGCAGTTTTGAAACCGGTTCTCGTGGGTCCGTACAAGATACCGTGGGCCAGGCCGGCAAACCACTGCCAACGGTGGAAACGGTCGCGGCAGTGTCTTCAAATCTTCCACGAATCGCAGGGCGTGCGGATCAACAGGACGTTGGCCTCGTCATCGCCGACGAACCGCTCGCGTTGCGGATCCCAGGTCAAGGGCCGGCGCCGTTGATAGCCCAGGTTGGCCAGACGGAAGACGGTCGCCGGTACGGCTGCCTTTAATCGCCGGTGCCGATATCGTCGTTGAAGGCGTCGAGGATCAGGTCGCACTCGTTGGCTTCGTGTTCGTGGAACCGCGACGAGAACCCTCGGAATTCCTCGGCCAGGCGCACCAGGGCCGCATCGGCCGTTTCGTGATACAAAAGCTGCTCGGCGCCTTCGACCAGGCGGCAGAGATTCGCAAACAACGTTTCGTGCTGGGCCCGCAGTTGTTCGGACCGCCGGCTGAGGTGGGGCGCCTCGTTCAGGGCGTCCTCGCAATAACCGTAGGCTTCTTCCAGCGAGAAGTGCAGAGCCAATTGATCGCGCAACTTGGTGATTAGCTCGACCAGGCGGTCGTACTCGACGTGCATCCAGCCCGGCCGATCGAGCATGGCCGCCACGTGGTGCAGCAACTGCCGCAGTTCGTGATGATCCTCTTTGATTTCCTGCAGAAACGCGGGGTTGATCAAGACGGTGTACGTTGCAGTGGTCATGGCATTTCCTCCTAAAACGGCCCGTCCTACAAACGGCTCATCCCACAAACGGCGCAGTGCCCCAGAATCCGGCCTCCCGCACCCGTGAGTTGAGCGCGTCGTGGCTTTCGTAACCGGCTCAGCGAAAGGGACAGTCCCATTATGCTGCGAGGACTACGCAAAATTGGGACAGTCCCCGCAGCTTTGAATCCGATTCAAGAAAACTCTCGCGGCGCCGCACGTTGGCGCGGCCGCCGCCGAAACGCGAAATCACTGAATAGCTTACGACAAATACGCTGTCGATAACGCGCAATGATAGAGATGGCTTCGACTCAGTCTAGCCACTCGCTCCTGCCCTTGTCAAACCGAGAAACCGCATCAGCGGGTGGCAGCAACCTAATACTTTAGAGGCACCCACGGGTGTTTGCGTGCATGTTGCCCATCAAGGAGTTATCATGGATCGCACACCCTGGGCGCTCGGGCGCGCTGTGTGCGAACAAGACACCCAGATGGCACGAGGAGTTTTTCGATGAGCACGCACACGACCTTCCTGCGGCGCGATCCGGCCGATGCCGAGCCCTGGCCCGAAACGTGCGGCGAGATTCGCTGCCTGGTCGAAGAGAAAGACGGCGCCGCGGCCGAAGTGCACCATGTGAAGATCGACAACGCCAAGCTCCACTATCATGCCCGCACCGACGAATTTTATTACGTCATCGCCGGCCAGGGCACGATGATCCTGGATGACGAGACGATCGAACTGCACCAGGGCGTGGTCGTGTACGTGCCGCGGGGCGTGAAACACAAGGCGATCGGCGACCTGACGGTGCTGACCGTTTGCATTCCGCGGGGCGTGCTCTCGGACGTGCACGAATTGGAATAGGCCGCGCTTTTCACTCTTCGCGCCGGTGAATCCTTTCACTCGTCGCGGGCGAAGCAGACCAGGCAGATATCGTCGCTCTGCAAGCGGCCGCGCACGAATCGGCGCACGTCGTCCAACAACACCTGGCCCACCTGCTCGACCCCCTCCGGGGCATGGGCGATGACGTCGCGCATTCTTTGCGAGCCGTACACGTCTCCCTCGGCGTTCATGGCCTCGCTGATGCCGTCGGTATAGAGCACGATCGTGTCGCCCGGTTCCAGGGCCAGTTCGATCTGTTCGTAGCCGCGCTGCGCGTCGCAGCCCAGCGGCATCCCGCCGGTGGTTGCTCCCAGGCTTTCGATCGCCCGCCCGCGCCGCCTGAGCGGAGGCAAGTGGCCGGCATTGACCATCGTCAGCCGATGCGTCCGCGGATCGAGCACGCACAGCGCAAAGGTGACGAAGTGATAGTTGAGCATGTCGGACGAAAGATCCTGGTTGAGCTGCTCGACCGCCTCGGCCGGCGTGGCCGAGGTCGCCAGGCAATAGCGGACCTCCGAACAAAAGTGCGCCATCAACAACGCCGCCGAGACCCCCTTGCCCGCCACGTCGCCGATCGCCAGGGCCAAACGTCCGTCGGGCAGCGGAATGTAGCCAAAATAATCGCCGCCGACTTCATCGGCCGGCTGATAGTAATCGTAGAATTGGTAGCCGGCCACCTGCGGGCGGCGTTGCGGCAGAAACTGAAGCTGCACCTGCTTGGCGGTTCCCAATTGTCGCGGATACGTGCCGCCGTCCGTGGCCGTCAGCCGCGCGCCGGCCGATTCCACCTCCTGCCCGGCAATCGTGGCCACCGCCACCAACACGTCCAAGTCTCCCTGGCCGAAACGCTTTTGGGGGTCGGTCGTGTCGAGATACAGAATCCCCAGCGGGCGCCGCGAAGGGCCCATCAACGGCGCACAAATCATCGACAGGCATTGGAATTCGAAAATCGACTGGCTCGTCTCGCCGGGAATCTCCGGCGGACCGTCGTCCATCAAGATCGCCTCGGCGGTGGCCATGACGTGCAGGGCCGTTTTGCGGCTGATCGGACCAAAGGTCATGCTGTGGCCGGATTCGCTCTTGCGGTGTTTGATGGCCCGCGGAACCAGGTGTCCGTCGGCGCCCTCCTCCAAGAGCACGTACCCGCGCGAGGATTGCGGAAAGATCTCGAACAGGTTGTCGAGGATCTTGGGCAGGATCTGGTCGATGTCCAGACCGCCCTCCAAATCCAGCGAGATTTTCAGCGCCGCGCGAAACCGGGCTTGCGACGTGTTGTCGACCGGCTCGTTCTGGGCGACGCTGGCGGCCAGCACTTGCCGCGCGGCGGCCGGGGCCCGCTCGGACGCTTCTTCCAACAGCGGTGCCCGCTCCAGCGCGCGCGGCAGATCGTCGGCCGACGCAGCCTGGACCGCCGCGGGCGAGCCTTCGTGAAAAATCGTCACCACTTCATACAAGTGGATCCGATCCTGATCCTTGATCGGCGTGCGTCCTTCCAGCCGGCGGCCGTTGAGATAGGTGCCGTTGAGGCTCGAAAGATCTTCAAGGAAATAGCCGTCGGCCGCGCGGACGATGCGGGCGTGCTGCCGCGAGACGGTGTGGCGGCGCAGGACGATATCGCAAAACTGGTCGCGACCGACGACCGTTTCGTCGGCCGTCAATTCGAAGTACTCTCTGCCGTTGGGTTCCGTGCAGACTTCTAGGGTCGCCATGACAAAAGCCTCTGCACGCCCTGACGCGTGCTGCTGGGGGCAGCGGTGGCCGGTGAGCGCCGAGGGCCATTGTGAATTTGCCCCCCTAGATGCCACTTTCCCATTCGCTTGCAGGCGTGTCAATCGACCGACCCTCACATCTGTTACCATACCCAAACCGGTCGCGCCGTCGGGCCCAGGCGTCCGCGCGGATCACACCATGAAGGACCCCGCAAGCACCCGCCGGTTCGGGCGGTTCCAGCGCAGCGGTGGCGCACCGCGGGACCGGTGGTCTGGGCTTCGGCCCCGATGAGAGATTCGTTGGCCGGGCCCAAATCTTGGGCCGAAGCCGCCCGATCAAGACAGGCCTTTGATGACCTGGCCGGGGCTGAGTTTCTGGTGCATCTGCTGAAACGCGTCCCAATACTGGCTTTGCGAGTCGATGCCCAGGTGCGCCAGGATCGTGGCCGCCAGATCGGCGGGCGAGACGGGGCGATCCTTGACAAATGCGCCGATGGCGTTGGTTTGGCCATAGGCCTGGCCGCCGTGTATTCCGCCGCCGGCCAACAGCACGGTGAACGCGTGCGGCCAGTGGTCGCGGCCGGTCTTTTCGGTCATTCCGTTTTGCACGATCTGGCCGATCTTGGGCGTGCGGCCGAACTCGCCGGTCGCGACCACCAACGTCGTCTCCAGCAGCCCGCGCGCGGCCAGATCCTCGACCAGCGCCGAGAAACCCAAATCAAAGCGCGGCGCGAGACGATCCTTGAGCGCGGCGAAGTTGTGGTTGTGCGTATCCCAGAACGGAGAGACTTTGTCGCCGCGGCTTTCGTCGTCCCAGTTGACGGTCACCAGCGAAACGCCGGCTTCGACCAGCCGCCGCGCCAGCAGCAAACTCTGCCCGAACTTGCCCTCGCCATATCGGGCGCGCAGCGGGGCCGGTTCTTTGTCGAGCCGAAAAGCTTCGTTGGCCCGCAGATCACCCAGCATCGCAAACGCGGTCTCAACGTGATTGGCAAACGTGCGCACGGTCGGTTCGCCGCGCCAGCTCGGCGCCAGCGAAGCATCGAGTTGGCGCAACAGTTCGCGCCGTGCCAACACGCGATCGACCGGCATGTCGGCGTCCAATTGAATGCCTTGCACCTGGAACTTCGCGTCGCTGGGGTCGCCTTGCACCAGAAACGGATTGCTCAAGTCGCCCATCCGCCCGCCCGTCTGGCCGGCGATGCGTTTGTCCTGCCCGGCAAATTGAATGTACCACGGCAAAACCACCGCCGGCGGCAACGCGGCGCGGCGTTGGACGTAGCGCATGGTCAGCGAACCGAGTGACGGCCAATCTTCACTCCGCGCCTGGTCGGTCACCGGAGGCCCGAAGTATGGCCGGCCGGAAAACATCTCGCTGCAGGCCGGGCCGTGGACCGGCATGCGATGCTCCATCGAGCGCAGCAGGCAGAGCTTGTCCATCTGCGCGGCCATGCGCGGCAGGTGCTCGCAAATCTGGATGCCAGGCGTGCGAGTGGCGACCGGCTTGAATTCGCCGCGAATCTCGCGCGGAGCCTCGGGCTTCATGTCCCACAGGTCGATGTGGCTGGGCCCGCCGAACAGGAAGATGAAGATGCACGAGTTGAAGCGCTTTGGGCCAGCGGCATCCGCGCCCGATGAGGCAGTCTGCGCCGCCCGCAAGCGGGCCAGATCGACGCTGCTCAACCCCAACAGGCTCAGTCCGCCGACGCGCAACAGCTCTCGCCGCGACAGCGAGCCACTTCGCCGCTGGAGTTCGTGTTCGGCAAAGATCGAAAACATGCAAGCGATCTCCGCACGCGTTTGGCTAGCGACCCAAACTGGGCCGTGTCGGCCGGTCGAGAGCAGTCTCGACTAACCGCGGGCAAGCTGTCAAGCAATCGGAAAGATCGTGGAAACCGCGGATAAACCCTTGCCTGGAAGCGGCTCGGCCACCGCCGGGGCTCTTTGCCGGCCCCTGCCCGGCGGACGCTGGCGTCGATGTAAACGTTTTTAAAATAATATCTTACGCGATAATCTTCCCCTAAAACGGCCAGGCATCGGGTAGAATGGCTTCGTCGGGAGCGGAAAAATCTTGCCGCCCGGCTGTGACCGGCCCGACCCGGCCGGCAACTCATCTTGTGGAAATCCCGCGGGTCGCGTTATCCTTAAGCCCCATCCTTCAACCGACTTGAGTTCGCAAAGCGAATTATGAATATTCTGTTAGCCGCCTTTCTGTTCTCCGTGGTCCTGTTGGCGCTCGATCTGTTGACCGCGCCGAAGCATCGGGACAGCACGCCTGGTACAAATCTCAAGGAGAGCCGCCGCGCGGCGTAACTTGTCCCCGCGCCAAGCGCTGCGGGGCTCGACACGCTGTCGTCGGCTTTCCATCGGGACTTTCTTCCGCCGCCGCGACCTCTGGGCAAGATGTCGCCGCGCGGCTTCTTTCGCGAACGACCCATTCGGCGAAAACCGTTTGACGTTCGGCCCGCGCTTACCGGACAATTGAGCGATCGACCTTCCACGCTGCTTCTTTCGGAGCGATCGCCATGTCTCGTGCCATTGTCTGGGGCCTCGCTGCGTTTGCATCGGCGTTGCTTGGGGCCTCGACGGCGTCGGCCCGGCCGCTGGCGATTTGCACGTTTCGCGCCGACGCAACGCCCCCCTTGGGCAGCCCGCTGTGCATCGCATTGGTTCCGCCGGCCAAGGAGATTGTTGACCCGCTGTCCGTGCGGGGGCTGGTGATTTTGAGTGACGAGAGTCCGATCGTGCTCTGCGCGGTCGACTGGGTCGGCATCGGCAACGGCGGCTACGACGCGTTTCGCGAGGCGCTGGCCCGCGCCGCTGGAACGTCGGTCGATCGCGTCGCGCTGCACACGCTGCATCAGCACGACGCGCCGGGCTGCGATTTCGAGGCCGAGGAGCTGTTGGCCTCGCGAGGTTTGAGCGGCGCGATGTTTGATGTGGCCTTTGCGCGGCAGACGATCGAACGGGCCGCCGCGGCCTTGCGCGCGTCGCTATTAGCCCCCAAGAGCGTGACGCACCTGGGCATCGGCGTGGGACGCGTGGAGAAAGTCGCGTCGAATCGCCGCGTGCTGGGACCCGACGGCAAAGTGCAATATGTGCGTTACAGCTCCAGCAACATCGAAGCCGCCCGCGCCGCCCCCGAAGGGGTCGTCGACCCCGACGTGCGTCTGCTGAGCTTTTGGAACGGCCAAAAGCCGCTGGCGGTGTTGAGCTATTACGCCACGCATCCGCAGAGCTATTATGGCCAAGGGGGCGTCAGCGCCGACTTTGTCGGCATGGCCCGCACGCTGCGCGAAATGGCGCTGCCCGGCGTGCCGCAGATTCACTTCAACGGCGCCTCGGGCAACGTGGCGGCGGGTAAGTATAACGACGGGGCGCCATCGAATCGTCCGATCCTGGCCGAGCGGCTGGCGGCCGGCATGCTACTGGCCTGGACCGCCACCGAGCGCGTGCCGCTGGCCGGCGATGCGGTGGGCTGGAAGACGGTGGAAGTGAAGCTGCCGCTGGCCGCGAACCTCGTGGACGAGACGCCGCTGGTGAAATTGCTCGACAACGCGGGGGCCAAGACGCCGGATCGCGTGCGGGCGGCCGCCGATCTGACCTGGGCGCGCCGAGTGAAATCGGGCCGCACGCTGCAACTCAGTTGCCTGCGATTGGGCCCGGCCTACGTCCTGCACATGCCGGGCGAGCTGTTCATCGAGTATCAACTGGCCGCTGAGCAACGCAAGCCGCAAGCGACCGTCTGCATGGCGGCCTATGGCGACTACGGACCGGGCTATATCGGCACCGAAATCGCCTATTCTCAAGGGGGCTATGAGACCAGCTACGTGTCGCGCGTGGCGCCCGAGGTCGAACGGGTGCTCATGGAGGCCATCGGCCAACTGCTGCCGTAGCCGGGAAAATGGGGACAGGCACCGAGACGCGCCCTTTCGTGCGTAAGCGCCGGCGTCCAATATGCTCGGAGCCAGTCCCCATTTTCTTCCTTCCCGAATTCGAAAACGGAGGTGCCCCGTCTTTTCGGGCTTTTTTGTTTTGCAAAGCGACCGGCCGCCACATTACAATCGTGCCGGGTCGCTGATTTTTTTCCCGCACGACGTGCGTCTCTCTCGGTCATACAGGAAGGTTTTTTATGCGACGTTCTTGGTTCATTCCATCCTTATTGGGCTTTGCGGCGCTGATCGTCGGCATCGCCGGCGCTGTTGGCGCCGAGACGAAAGAAGAAATCACGATCTACCGCGATGATTTCGGCACGCCGCACATTTTCGCCCCCACGGCCGAGGGCGTCTGCTTCGGCAACGGCTATGCCCAGGCCGCCGACCGCCTGGAAGAACTGCTCAAACAATATATGCGCGCCACCGGCGCGATGAGCGAAGCGTTCGGGCCCGATTTTTTGCACGACGACTATCGCCAGCGCGTCTGGCAGCACGCCGCGATCTCAAAAGCCAAGTACGGCCAGCTCGCCGCCAAGTCGCGCGGCCTGATCGAGGCCTATCAGGCCGGCGTCAGACAGTACATGCACGAGCACCCGTCGGAAGTGCCCGCCTGGGCCCCCGAAATCCAACCGTGGATGTGCGTCGCGTTGTCGCGCTACATCATCTGGGGCTGGCCCGAGGGAGAAGCGGCCGGCGACCTGAAGCGCATCGGCATCGAGCCCGATCCGATCGAGTATCACGGCTCGAACGAGTGGCTGGTGGCGCCCAAGCGGACGGCCTATAACGCGCCGATCGCATTGATCGATCCGCACTTGGGCTGGTACGGGGCGTTTCGCTTTTACGAAGTCCGGCTGTACGGGGGCGAGATCGAATTCTCGGGCATGTGCGTCCTGGGCATGCCGCTGCCGGCGATGGGACACAACAAGTATTGTTCGGTTGCCATGACCACCGGCGGCCCCGACACCTCGGACGTGTACGAAGAAGAGATCAACCCGGCCAACCCGCGGCAGTACCGCTACGACGACAAGTGGCTCGACATGACCGTGCGCTCGGAGGCGATCAAGGTCAAGACGCCCGAGGGCGTGCAAGAGAAGAAAGTCGACATCGAATACACGCAGCACGGCCCGATCGTAGCCCGCAAGAACGGCAAGGCGTATGTCTTTCGCATTCCGTACTTCGAGGAAGTCGGCCTGGCCGATCAGACCTACAAGATGGCCACGGCCCGCAACCTGGCCGAAATGAAAAAAGCTCTTTCGATGCTGCAATTGATGATGCAGAATCTGATGATCGGCACCGTGGACGGAGACATTTATTATGTGCGCAACGGCCGCGTGCCGATCCGGCCGGCCGGTTTCGACTATAAGCGCGCCATGCCGGGCAACACATCCAAGGCCGAGTGGCAAGGCATCCACAAATTCGAGGACCTGGTGCAAATCCAGAATCCGCCGCAGGGCTACATGCAAAACTGCAACGTCAGCCCGGATTTCATCATGAAAGACTGCCCGCTCAAGCCCTCGCCCGAGCGACCCTATTTGTTCAACGGCTTCAATGGGTTTGCCCATCTGGACCAGGCCTACGACAATCCGCTGCACCAGCGGGCCGCGATGTGCCTGAGCCTGTTGCAGAGCGCGCAGAAGATGACCGTCGAGGACGCGGTTGACGTGGCGTTGAGCCCGGCGGTCTTTGGAGCCGACTTGTGGCAAGAGCGGCTGCGCCAGGCCTGGTCGAGCGCCAGCGAAGACCTGCGTCAGAAAAAAGAACTGCTCACGCTCTACGAGCTGATCGTGAATTGGAATCGCCGCTGCGAAGCCGAGGCGACCGGCGCCGTGGCCTACCAGTATTGGAAAGCCGCCTTTGGCGAGGCCATGGCGAAGGCCGACCGCGTGTGTCTCCCTCCATCGGAAGCGATCACCGATGCGGTGGTGCTGGCCAAGCTGGCGGAGGCCGGCGGCAAACTTCAAGCCGACTTCGGCCGCTTGGACGTCCGCTATGGCGACGTCTATCGCGTAGGCCGCAAAGGCGGCAAAGAAAACTGGCCGGTCAGCGGCGGATCGGTGGCCCATATCGCCACGCCCAGGGCGGTCGGCTTCGAGCCGATTCCGGACACCAAGACCTTCTTGGGTCACAGCGGGCAAACTTCGACGCAAATCGTGCTGCTCACCAAGCCGCCCAAGTCGTGGACCTTCCTGCCCCTGGGCGAAAGCGATCACGCCGACAACCCGCACTTCGACGATCAGGCGAAACGCCTGTTCAGCAAAAGCGTGATGAAACCGACTTACTTCCTCGACCGGGGCGAATTGTTGAAACACGTTGAATCGAAAACGGTGGTTTTCCGAAACGCCAACTAACGCGCCGCCAGCGATCAACGCCCGCCGGCCCAACCCGGTCATTCACACTACTAACCAGGAGTCTGCCATGATTGCTCGCCGAAGTCTGTTGACCTTGCCGCTAATGATGCTGGTTCTGGGGTTCGGCTTTGCCGCCCGGGCCGAAAATCCGTATACGCAGACCAAGAACATCGTCTACGCGGAGGTCGACGGCGTCGGCCTGGTGCTCGACGTATTCACGCCGACTGGAAAGGCCAACGGACTGGCGATCGTCGATGTGGCCAGCGGCGCGTGGCATTCCGATCGCGGCAAGATCGAAGACCATCGGCGGGCGAAGATGTACGATATCTATTGCGGCAAGGGATACACGGTCTTCGCAGTGCGCCCCGGTTCGATCAGCAAATTCAGCCTGCCGGAAATGGCCAAGAACTTGAACGATGGCATCGTATGGGTCAAAAAGCACGCGGAAGAATATAAGATCGATCCGGCGCGGCTGGGGCTGGCCGGCGCATCGGCCGGCGGCCACCTGGCCTCGCTGGCGGCGGTGACGGCCAACGACCAGACGGCGGTCAAAGCCGCGGCCGTCTTCTTTCCGCCCACCGATTTCCTGGAGTATCGCGGCAACAAGATCGACGCCAATTCGTCTCCCGAACAGTTGGAGCAAGTGAAACGATTCATCTATCCCAACGGCGGCGGCCCGGCCAGCGGATCGGAACTGGTCGAAAAACTTAGACAGATCAGCCCTGCCCTGCTGGTGACTTCCAAGGCGCCGCCGTTTTTGATCATCCACGGCGACGCCGATCCGCTGGTGCCGCTGAGCCAGTCGGAAAAACTGTTGGCGGCGCTGAAAGCGGCGGGCGTGCCGGCCGAGTTGATCGTCAAAAAAGGGGGCGCCCATCCCTGGCCCACCATCTCTGAAGAAGTGCAAGTCATGGCCGACTGGTTCGACAAGCAATTGGCCGCGAAGTAACCGCCGCCGGGGTTGCCGGCCAGCGCAGGGCGGCCGGCAACCCGCGTCAGGCTGATCCGCAGTTCGAGAAACTTCCCGCATGGCAACCGCCCAACCGGCCACGACCCGCATCGCATCGCTCGACCAGTTTCGCGGCTATACCGTGGCCGGCATGTTCCTGGTCAATTTTCTGGGCCCGTTTGCCGCTGCGCCTTTGCTGCTGAAGCACCACAACACGTTCTTCAGCTATGCCGACACGATCATGCCGCAGTTTTTTTTCGCCGTGGGGTTTGCCTTTCGGCTCACGTTCGGCCGTCGGGCCCAGACCGAAGGATTGGCCTCAGCCTATGGCCACGTGGTGCGGCGGATGTTGTGGCTGGCGCTAGTGGCGCTGGTGATCTACGGCGCTCCGACCGCGGGCAAAACCTGGGAAGTGTTATTGGACAAAGGCCCCTGGGAGGCGCTGCGCAAGCCGCTCAAGGGATCGTGGTTTCAAACGCTGACGCACATCGCCGCCACCAGCGTGTGGATTCTGCCGGTGATTCGCAGCAGCGCCCTGGTGCGCGTCGGCTATATGATCGCCTCGGCGGCTCTGCAGGTGATTTTGTCTTACTGGTTCTATTTCGAGTGGGTCCACACTGGCTGCATCGACGGCGGCCCGTTGGGCTTTTTGGCGTGGACGATTCCCACGATCGTCGGCACGCTGGCCTGCGACGCGGTGACCACGGCCGACGGCCGGCCTCGACTGGCCAAGATGATCGTCTGGTCGGCGGTCTTGATGGGCCTGGGCTATCTGTTCTCGTGTTTAACGACGCTCTACGACGTTCCGGAAAATCAAGTCGCCGCGCTGCAAGGCCAGGTTCGGCCGGAAGACGCCGTGCTGCCCAGCCGCGAGCGTTGGGAGACGCACGCGCTGGCCTGGGCCGAACCGCCGTTCGTGCCGCCGCCCGATCACGTGGACCGGCAAGAGAACTACTGGATGATGAGTCAGCGTGCCGCCACGCTGTCGTACCACACCTTCGGCGCCGGATTCTCGCTGGCCGTGTACGCGCTGTTTTACATCGCCTGCGACATGGGCCGCTGGAAGTTGGGCCTGTTTCGCACGCTGGGCACCAACGCGCTTGCGGGCTATATCCTGCACGGCATGGTCGGCGAAGCGGTGAGGCCGTTCGTACCCCGCGATTCCCCCGGCTGGTACATCACCGCCGCCTTCCTGCTCTACTTCGGAGTCACCTACCTGTTCATCCGCCACCTGGAAAAAGAGAAGATCTACCTGAAGCTGTAGGGGTGACGCGACCGTCCGACGAGAAGGGCAATGCCCGAACGCATCGGATTCAATGCCGCGCCCCGATGATCAAAGCCCTTGCGCACGACCGCATGTTCGTCCGACGACGGCGGGTTTTCGACAGAGCCAGCCCGTCCTCTTTTTTTTGCCGGCCTTTTTTCCGCGCTACCCTCGGCAAAGCCCGGCAAAGCACTTTATGGGGCATGGCTCGGCCGCGGAAACCGAAGAATCGGAGCCGCCGGGAAAAAATGGCGAAAAAATCACTGGGCGCTAGATGCGGGCGTGGAGGCGTTGTTACAATTGTAGGATTGCGAGTTTGGATCGGCTTCAGGCCCGGTCTCTCCGGAAAATGTCGGTTTAAGAGGCTCGATAAGTTGTCTTGGTTTCAAGCTCAGTTCGAACGCTGCCCAATCGGTCGCTAACCGTTCTTGGCGTCCCCCGGCATGGATGTTTGGCTAGTGAAAATGGGCCCATGATTTCCATCGTCATCCCAGTCTATAACGAGCAGGAAACCTTGCTGCCGCTGTTCACGCGATTAAGCCAGGCGGCTCAAGCGTGGGGGGAGGACTATGAGGTCATCCTCGTCAACGATGGTTCCAGCGATGGCACGAGCGATCAGCTCGAATTAATCCATGGTCAGGATCGCCGCTGGAAGGTTTTGGCGTTTTCCCGCAATTTCGGACATCAAACCGCCATTTCGGCTGGCATCCACTTCAGCCAGGGCGACGTCGTGGCGGTTATGGACGCCGATCTGCAGGATCCGCCCGAGGAACTTCATCGGTTTATTTCCAAACTTCGCGAAGGCTACCAAGTGGTTTACGCCATTCGCACGAAACGGAAAGAGAACCTTTTCAAGCGGGCCAGTTACAAGCTCTTTTATCGCCTTCTCAAATCGGTGGCTTCGATTGACATCCCGTTGGATTCGGGCGATTTTTGCGTGATGGATCGCACAGTCGTGGAGGTGCTCAAGGCCATGCCCGAAAGGACGCGGTTCGTTCGGGGGCTTCGTTGCTGGGGCGGTTTTCGCCAGGTGGGTATCGCCTACGAGCGATCGGCGCGCTACGCTGGGAGCCCCAAATACACGTTTTTTCGGCTGGTCCACCTGGCACTCAACGGGATTCTATCCTTCAGCAGCGTCCCCTTGAGGCTTGCAAGCCTGGCTGGGATTTGCCTGTGCCTCTTATCCCTTGTGCTGATCCTTTCTCTCGTGGGCTGGGCCCTTTTCGACGTACGATGGTTCGGCATGCAACCCCGTGACGTCGCGGGCTGGACCAGTCTGGTCTCCTTCATTCTGCTCTTGTCAGGCATGCAATTGCTGATGCTGGGGATCATCGGGGAGTATCTGGCGCGGGTTTTCGACGAAGTGCATGCGCGGCCGCCTTGGATCATTTCCCACTCGCGGGGCTTTCCGGCGGAGAAGCAACGAGGAGAAATCGGTTGGTTTGCGCAGGAACGACCTTCGAACAGAACCTATGGGGCGATCCCCGATTTGCCGTCTGAACGATCCGAGCACGAAGCGAATGCAACAAAACTATAGCAGGTCCTATCCCGAGTTATGGCGTAGGCATTGGTGGTGGCAAGTGCGGCACCGACTGGTGTTGCAAGTCGTGGACCGTTGCCTCCGTTCAGTTCGAATTCCCACGACGCCCCGGTTGCTCGACATCGGATGTGCTGGCGGGTTGGCATTCGATGCTTTGAGCCGATTCGGCGATGTGTATGGGCTAGAGCCGGATCCCGTCCTCATTGATAGCTGTCCACGGTGGCGAGACCACATCGAAATGACCAAGTTTGGTCGCGAATACCACTCGCCCAGAAAGTACGATTTGGTGTTGATGCTGGATGTGCTGGAACATATTGACGACGACTGCGGAGCCGTTGCCAGCATCTGGAACCTGCTGAATCCCGGTGGACAACTGTTGCTTACCGTGCCCGCGCTGATGTCATTGTGGAGTGTCCATGACGAAGTTAACTTGCACTATCGTCGATATAGCGGCCAGCGTCTCCGACAGATTCTGACCGAGCAGGGGTTCGAAATCGTGGCGGTTAATTATTGCTTCACCTGGCCGCTGGGATTGATGTATCTACGCAAACTGTTGCTGGGCACAAAGCCGCGGCCGAATCAAGACTACTCGGTGCGCATCCCGCCGAGGCCGATCAACGCGATGTTCTTCGGCCTGTCCCGCTTCGAGCAATGGCTAAAGCACCTGGGGGTCCGCTTGCCCATCGGCAGTTCGCTGTTAGCCGTCGCCCGGCGACCAACTCTCCCGCAAGCCGAGTTGATTTAACAGCAAGCAGGAATTGGAACCTATCAAGATTGGAACCCATGATGAATTCACCAATGCGGCGATGGGAATGTTTGGGTTCGCTCGCGATCCTGGCAGGCTTGGCCCTGGCCGAGACCCTCTTCGCGGTATCGGCGTTTCCGATGCGGGATGACACGGAACTACAACTGTTGGCTCTTGACTACGGAACCGCCAGCATTGCCGAATCTTTTCTCGACCGACCCCTGGCCGGCCAGATTTGGGCCTGGATGTTCGTCGATCAGGACACATTTTATCTGAAGGCCGTCTCCATCCACTGGATGGTTTACTTTGCTACGGCTGTCTTTACGCTTTACCTCGCGAGACAGTTGTTTCCTCGCCGCCCGGCACTCGTACTTTCCATCGCGTGTCTGGCTGCAACGCCCTTTCTGTGCCGCACCCAGATTGTCTTGGCGACGACTCCGATTGTTCCAGGGCTCAGCCAGGTGGCAACGTTCCTCGCGATTTTTCTGATCGCGGGCACGATCTCAAGCCGACTTCCGACCTGGAATATTGCCAGCCGATGGCTGGCCGCGGTGGCCGCTCTCGTGATCGGGGGCCTGATCTCGGAATACTTTGTAGCCCCCGCGCTGGCAGGCATCGTGTGGATCTTCTTTTTGGGCGTGGGTCTCGAAAGACCCGCTCGCATGCGGTCTTACCTGTCGTCATCCGCTCTCATGCTGCTGATCGTGGGAATTTATCTTGTATACCACCAAATGGCGAGTGCCGAGGCGCGCGAGAATGTTCGACCGGAGATTTTCCTGTTTCAGGGCTTTGAGTGGCGAGCCAAAGTAGTTCTTCCCATTTGGGTTTCCTCCATTTACACCAGTTGCATGGGGGCGATGCTCGAACGAATGGGCTCTCTTCGTCTGTTACATTATGTCGATGTGGCAAGCGCGGGCGCGGGGACCATGCTTGCCATCCTGGTTCATCTGCTCTACGCTCGGCGGCCGGCCGAATCGGAACCGGAGGAAGCCCGAACGGTTCAGCCATTTCTGCCCGTCGGGCTGATCCTGGCGGTCGCCCTCGCGGTGTTGCCATTGGTGGTGATGGGGCGCCATCCCGATTTATCCATATCCTTGTCGCGCTTTTGGGCACCCATCGTTCCGTTCATGTTATGTGCCTCGGCGGGGCTGCTGGCGTCGTTGCTCAAGCCCAAGAGAATGTGGGTCCTACCGCCGCTGTTCGCTCTGTTGGCGGGCTGGGCTCTGGTTTCCGACGGAGTCCAAGAGGCCCGCGATTTGCGGCGCGTAACCGCCTGGGGGCCGGAAGTGCGGCAACACTTGGGCGAAAGCGGCATTTGTGTCGCGATTTTCGAGAACGGTTGGCAACCCGAGCAAACCCTGCCCAGAGAATTCGACCTTACCGCCCGCTTGTCGCTGTCGTGGTCGCCGCAGGAGAGGCAGCGATTTTGTGCCTTCGCGAACTTTTCCCGGATGATGTTCAAGGATGCCACGTCGGGAATCGGCTTCGATCGCAGCCTGCACTCGCCCAAAATCAATCGATCAACAATGGCCATTTCTCGGATTGGGCCGATCAGCCGGGTTCTCTGGATCTACGTCTCACCCGAAGGCGATCTGCAAATCCACGCGGTCGACGCGGTTCCGCAAGCCGAGCCGTAAGTCGGCTCGTGAACTCCAGTCGCTACCAGGAGTCGAATCGCGGCGCATTCCAAACATCGGCGCCGCGCACCTGCCACGCCGAAAAACACGGGGCGGCTCTACCGCGGGACATTGCCGCGCCGGCTCAGGATCAACTCGACTTCGCCGATCGGGGCGCCTCTCCGGCGGCCGGATCGGCCGGCGCGCTGCCCAGGCGTTCGGCGCGCTCGATCGCGCCTTCCAAACGCGCGGTCTGCTCTTCGGCCAATTGCAGCAAGCGCGTGACGATCGCGATCTTGCTGTCGAGTTGTCCAGACAGGTCGCGGGCCAGGTCGTGCATTTGGATTTCCGCGCGGGCTATTTCCGGCGGAGCATCGAGGTTGTGTGCCAGGGGCCGCTCCGAGGGCGTGCGCTGGGAGAATTTCTTGGCCCGCTCGGCGCTGGCCTGGATGTTGCGCTTCGACCAGCGCAGAAACAACGCCATGATGGCCAGCAGCAAGACCAGCGAAATGATGGTGCCCGTGTTGTCGGCCAAGAGTACCATGCGAAATCTCGAATTCAGGAATTCATTTGCGGAAAACCGCCGCCGGGTTCGGCCCGTCGCCAGCGGCCGGCGGCGAGCTTTGCGATCGTCGATCCATCGTGCTTGCCACGCCGAGCTCCATCGAACGGTTTCAACCTTGGGGCCGATACGCTTTTTGGGCCGCTTCA
>JBGQKM010000078.1:0-19924 GCA_041499515.1 Planctomycetia bacterium
ACCTTCCCGATCGATACAGGCCTACTAATCGGCAAAGTCCACCAAACACTTTGCCCCTTATCACCCCACCCCCGGAAAATTCCAGCAAAACTCACCATCTTAAAACCAAAACCCCACGCAAATTCCCCAAATTTACCCATTGGCCTGCATGGTCGCTGGCGGTTGGGCGCGTTTGCAATAGATTGGGCCTCTGGGACCGAAAAATAAGTGACTTCGTATTGCACCGAAAGTGTTTGACAATCAGGGAGAGGGCGCTTATCGTAAAGTTTTGGCTTGGCTAATACGCAGAATTGCTTGCATGAGCAACTGTTTTTCGTTTTTTCGATTGGTGGCAATTCAGGATAATTGCCTGTGGGCGGCTGCGGCCACGACGACCGCGCAAATCCGCTGATTTCGGTGTGCCCGTTCGGGGTTGTTCCTCCACGCCGAAAACGATCGCCAACTCACAGGAGTCGTGACCCGATTCGTTGACATTCATCTCGGCTGGCTGAGTCATTTCCCAGCACGCACCTGCCTTTTTCGATCGCTGATGGCGTCGGAAATGGGCGTCACTGGCGAATTTCTGGCTGCTCGACGAGCGACAGTCAGTGGCCCATTGTCGTGCCGAGTTCCCAGGTTTCGGTTATCGTTTTTGAGTTACGGATTTTACGGGTTTTGGGAGAGTTTTCAGATGGCCGAACAAGCTGACGCGAACGACGGCGGGTCCCCTTCGCTTACGACGAGCTCCTACGATCAAGTGACGCCCTGGGTCATGCTGGTGGCGCTGATGGGTGTACTGATTCTCGTTTACGGCAACTCGCTTGACTATCGCGGTGCGATGCGGTTTTGGGACAACCCGAAATACTCGCACGGTTGGCTGGTTCCGATTTTCACGATGATCCTGTTGTGGATGCGTCATGAGCCGTTTGGGACCGTGACGGTGGGGGCGCGATGGGCGGGCGTCGGCTTGCTGTCTCTGGGGTTGGGCATGCGATTGCTGGTTACGTATTACCCGAGCCACGTGCTCGAAATGGATTCGTTCGTGCCGGCGGTGGGTGGCGTGTTTCTGTTGATCGGCGGTTGGAAAATGATCCGCTGGGCGGGGCCGGCCATCGCTTTTTTGATTTTCATGTTTCCATTGCCAGGCGTATTGGATGTCCAGTTGCTTGCGCCGTTGCAGAAGTTCGCCACGTTGTCGAGCACGTATTGCTTGCAGACGATGGGGATTCCCAGTTATAGCGAGGGGAATCGGATCGTGATCGGCGAGCTGCAATTGGGCGTGGTGGAAGCCTGCAGCGGCTTGCGGATGTTGACGATTTTTACGGCGTTGGCGGTCGCGGTCACCTTGGTGACCGACCGGCCGTTATGGGAGCGGGGCGTGATCATTTTGAGCTCGATCCCGATCGCGCTGGTGGCGAACATCGTGCGCATCACGGTGACGGCATTGCTGTACCTGACGGTTGGCCCCGAATGGGTCGAGAGGGTTTTCCACGACTTGGACGGCTGGCTGATGATGCCGCTGGCTTTGGGACTTTTGTATCTTGAATTTCAGATACTCTCGCGTTTGGTGATTGATGAGGGTCCGTCCGGTCCGCTGCAAATTGGCGGACTCTCCGGCGGCAGACCGGCGGCCGGCTAGTTCCCACAGTTACCGTCGCGGGCAAGGTCACTGTTGCGTTTTGGGCACGACGGCGAAGAAACGTTGCGGAAATGCCTCTCTGCGATTTGAGCCAGGAGCCAGGCCATCGTTCGCAAGGCGAGTCTTGACAATAGTTTGAATCAATCGTGTCAGAGTAGTTCGGAGGGCGGCCCACGAGTTGCGGTTTGGCGGTTGCCGCCGGAACCTGCGCCGAGCGGGCCCCGATAGGCGGCGACGACTTTTCAACACGGCGGGAATCGAAAAGGCACACGAAACATGTCATCAATGGATCCACAGGCGGCGGCGGGAGATTCGCCGGGTTCTGAGAACAACGGCCATGGCAGTAGCGAGCCGTCGAACGGCAACGGGATGCTCTCGACGATCGAGACCCGGGGTAACGGCGTTCCGGCCCTGGGTTGGTCCTACGGTCCTCCCGCGCGGCCCGAGATCCTGTCGGCCAAGGCGAGCCCTCCGGCATTGTTGCATGCCGTGCGTCGGCGTTGGCCGCTGGCCATTGGCTTGGGGTTCTCGGTGGGCGGTGTCGTGGCGGGGCTGTTGTGGTTTTTGATACCTGTCAGATATGAGGCGTTTGCCACGTTGAAAGTGTCGGGCGCCACTCCGGCCGTGTTGGAAAAATCCGCCAGCGGCCGCGAAGAGTTTGAGCTTTTCAAGCGGACTCAACAGCAATTGGTTTTGAGCAACGTGGTGCTGCAGCGCACGCTGGCCGAGCCGGAGATCAGTCGGCTGTCGATGATACAGGAACACAACGACGATCCCGTCCCGTGGCTGAAGGATCAACTGATAGTCGACAATCCGGGCGATTCGGAGGTGATGCGTGTCGCCATCAAAAGTCGGAAGGCGAGTGAGGCCATTAAGGTGGTCAATAAAGTGGTTGAACGGTACCTGAGCGAAATCGTGCTACACGACCGCGAGTTGCGGTTGAAGCATGAGGAAACATTGACCAAGACCTATCAGAATTTGGCGCAGGATTATGAGAGGGATATGAAGTCGCTGCACGATTTGGAGGGTGTGGTGAAGGTCAGTAGCAGCGAAGCGGCCCAGATGAGCAAGAAACTGGCCTTTGACGTCCTGAATGAGCAAATCAGCCGCCGCCACAATTTGGTGAACCAGTTGGGCGACAACGAGATGGCGATCATGCTGATGGAAGCGCGGCGCGATAACCCGGAAGAAACGCGCCCGCCCGATGCGTTCGTGGAGGCGGAATTGAATCGCGACCCAATTATCACCCAACATACGCAACGGCTCAGTAATCTGAATGAGGCGTTAACCGACATGCAGGCCAAGGCCGCGCACCCGGAGACTTCGCCTCAGATCAAGCGCCTGCGGGATGCGATTCAACACACCGAAGATGCGCTGGAAGACCGCCGGAACGCGTTGCGGCCCCAGTTGATGGAGTTGCAGGCGGCCAAAGGCGGTCCCGGCGGGACGGCCAGCCAAATGAGTTTGCCCCTGTTGGTCATGCAAAAAGCGCATCTTGAGGAGGTTCTCGAAGGGGTCCAAAAGGATATCGGCGACAAGGCCGACGCGCTGCAACGTCTGGATTCCTTCTCCGAGAAAGTGGCCGCCCGGCGAGAGGCCTTGACCATGTCGAGCCGAATCATGAATCAACTCGGCAGCGAGTTGGATCGCGCGAAGGTGGAAAGGCTGGCCCCAGAGCGGATCACGAAGGTGGACGACGCCGCGTTGGCCAACAACAACGGCGACGCGATCCGCAAATATGTGGCCGTGGCGTTCTCCTTCTTCCTGGGCTTCGGCCTGATGGTGGTCGGCGTGGCTTTCGTCGAATTTCAGGCACGCAAGATCAATTCGATCCAGGACGTTAACGACGGGCTGGGGATTCGCGTGGTGGGCGAACTGCCCAACGTCTCCGGCAGAACCTGGCGACGCATCAAAGGCGGCAAGGGACCCGGAGTGCTCAAGGCCCTGATGGCCGAACGCATCGACGCCACGCGCACGGCGCTGATCCATGCCACGGCCATCGATCCGCCGCGGGTGGTGATGATCACCAGCGCCGAACCACACGAAGGCAAGACGACCACCGCGAGTCAGTTAGCGGCCAGCCTGGCCCGCTCGGGCCGGCGCACGTTGCTGATCGACGCCGATATCCGCAATCCTGGGGCCCACCGTGTCTTCGATCTGCCGCAAGAGCCGGGTCTGTGCGAGCTGCTGCGCGGCGAGGCCCAGCGCGAGGCCGTCATTCACCCGACTCGCACGCCCAACTTGTGCCTGCTGCCGGCTGGGCGTTGCGATTTGCGCAGCGTCCAAGCGCTGTCCACTTCGTACCTGGGAACGACGATTGCCGCTTTGTGCGTGGAATTCGATCATGTCGTGATCGATTCGGGCCCCGTCTTGAAAATCGCCGATCCCCTGATGGTTGGCCAACACGTCGACGCGGCGATCGTGTCGGTGTTGCGTGACGTCAGCAAGCTGCCCAAGGTCTATGAGGCCTGCGAACGCCTGCGATCGGTCGGCATTACCGTGTTTGGCGTGGTAGCCAACGGAGTGAACGACGACGTCGCCCGGCATGGGATCGAACTGCTGATGGCCGAGACCCCCGAGTCCGAAAAAACAACCGCCTGATAGAAAGGGACCGTGTCTCTGATGCTGAAACACAATGTCTTATCGCCGATCTATGTGCCGATCGGCGTGGCCGTCGCGATCATGCTCGTGTCGGGGTACGTGCAGGGCCGGTGGTCGGAACGATGGGGAACGTTTCCCGAGTTGGAGATCTATGCCAAGCAACTCGAAGAAATTCCCAAGGAAGTCGGCGAATGGGAGGGCCAGGACGCGGCCAAATCGGACGAAAAAATCCTCAAGATCGCCGGCGCCGAGGGCGAAATGACTCGCGTCTACCGCAACGCGGCCGGGCAAGAGGTTCGCGTGTCGATCATCTGCGGGCGATTGCAGGATGTCTTTTATCATACGCCCGACCGCTGCTATCCGGCCGCCGGCTTCGAGATGCAGGGCGATCCCCAGCCCGAGGTGTTCGAAATCGACAATACCACGGCCGAGTTCTTGACCACCACGTTTTTGAAGTCGGAACCCACCGGAACCCATGCCGAGCGCGGCTATTGGAGCTGGTCGGCCGACGGCAAGTGGATCGCGCCGAAGAGCCCCAAATTGGAATTCGCGGGCCAAAAGGCGCTCTACAAACTGTACGTGTTCGCGACGATTGCCCCCGGCAGCAAGATCAGAGCCAGCGACGAGCCGAGCGCCAATTTCATTCGAGTTTTCATGCCGGCGCTGGAACGGGCTTTGAGGCCGGCGATCGAGAAGGCCAGGATCGGCAAGCAGGAAGTAGCCACGGCCCAATCCGGCGAATAATCCGTCGGCCGACCGCCGCGGCACACCGTCGAAGCAAACAAAAAGAGCTGGCCTCCGCGTGCGGGGACCGGCTCTTTTTTTACGCGCCGGATGCGATCGACCAGAGAGCAGCGTACCGGTTTATTGAAGATCGGCGTCGGTGAATGGAATCAGGCCGGCCGCGTTGAGCCAGTTTGGCGGGTAATAGAAATTCGGATAGAGAAAACCGCTATTTGGATCTTGGACATTCTGGCTGTCGGGCGCCATGAGGAGACAGTAGACGCGCCATTCCATGTCTTCGCTAATGAAACGCGTAGAGCCGTCGCACATCGTGGCCAAAAAGCCGCCCGGATGGTTACTCGAGGGGCGGCCGTTATCGTAGTCACTCGTGGGAGACAATCCTGGGTTCTTGTTGAGGACCTGGCTCGTGGGGGCGTTGGGGCCAAGCCCATAACTCGCCGGGGGCGAAGGCACTGCGGGGCTGTTGACGTACCAGACAAATCCCTGCCACCACGAATTGCCGGTTTGCGCGGGACCAAAGCCCGGAAGTTGCGTCAACTGGGGTGGCAGATATTCATCGGGCGCTGGCTCTAGCGAAGGAGCCGGGTTAACGGGAGGCACCAGGACCGTCGGTAGCGCAATCCAGTCCAGGGCATCGACACTCTCGGCAAGCATGAGTGTTTTCCCGGCACCGTCGTGCCTGTTCATAAACGCCAAGTCGGTGGTCGTCTTGGGGATTGCCGGGTTAACCGTCGGCGTAAAGAGGTCGAAGAAAACGCCATTGGCTTGATTGTCCATGGGAACGCCGGCGGTAGGGGTAATCAGGTCCCTCATGCCGCAATTGACGACATAACTCAGTGGGGCGCCGTTGGCGACATAATTCGCCCGCACGGGGCCGTTGGTCGGGTTGCGGCTGGGGCACATGAGCACCGCGACCTCGGCTTTACTGTTGACACTCCCAAGCGTGTACCAATTGTTCCCCTGAAAGATTTGATAGAACGGGTTTTGCTCCAGGTAGGGGAGCAATGGCGGCACCCAACCGACCGAATAAAAAGTCCCAGCGGGCGAGTTGGGTTGGAGACTGAAGGACGGCGGGAACTTGTCTTTTTCCGTGACATAGTTCATGATCGCTTTGCCGATTTGCGCCTGGTTGTTCATGCACGTGGCGCGGCGGCCGGCTTCGCGGGCGCGCTGCACCGCCGGAACCAGCAGGGCCGCCAGCATCGCGATGATCGCGATGACCACCAATAACTCGACCAAGGTGAACCCCAAGCGCGATGGGCGCGCTGCGTGTTGAAAAATCGGGACAGGCACCTCGCGGCGACCCTTTTTTGCGGAATTTACGCTGGTCCACTCGGAGCCAGTCCCATTTTTCAATGGGCGCGAAAAGCGGACGGAGTTGCGCGGGTTCATAGGAGAGTTCCTTGAATCGAGAAGGGATGCCCCTGTTGCAAGCAGGTCTGTTCGCCCTTCATTGTCGCAAGAATCGCAGTGAATTCCAGTCCGATTCCTCGATTTTGCGCCGCGACGGTCCCGGGAAATGGGGACAGGCACCGAGACTCGCAGCCGTGCGGCATGCACCGGTGTCGCATGGGCTCGGAGCCAGTCCCCATTTCCCTCCATTTCCGTCCAGGACGAATGGGTGAGCCGGCCGGTGGGAATTCGGCGAAAACCTCTCGGGGTTGTGTGGCTAGTGGCGGGCGAAACGGTCTATAATGTTCAATATCCGCGTCGAGAAACGGCCCGAATTGTTTGGGAGGATTTCAGGATGGAGACGCTGCGGAGGCAAATTCGCCGGGCACATCGGCGCCTGATCCTGCAATCGTTCGGCGGCAAGCTGGCCTGGTGCTGGTTCTTCTCGTTGCTGGCCGCCGCGCTGGCCATCGCCGCCGGCAAGTACTGGCCGGTTTCCGACCAGCGGACCTGGGCTTGGGGCACACTGGGCACGGCGCTGGGCGTGGGGGCGATCGCGGCGGCTCTCTGGACCTGGGCCCGACGGAGAAACCGGCTCGACGCGGCCATCGAAATCGATCGCCGCTTCGGACTCAAGCAGCGCGTTTCCAGTGCGCTGACCCTCGACGGCCCGACGCTGCACAGCGAGGCCGGGCAGGCCCTGGTTCATGACGCCGCTGAGCGTCTGAAACGGATCGACGTGGCCGAGCAGTTTCGCATGCGGCTCGATCGCCGCGCGCTGTTGCCATTGGCGGCCGCCGCCGTGGCGTTCGTGCTGGCGGTGTTCGTCAACGGGCGCGTGCCCGAGGCGGCCGCGCGGGCCGCGACGACCGAGAGCGCGCAGATCAAGAAATCGGCCCAGACGCTGGTCAAGAAACTGGACCAGCAGCGGCGAGAGGCCGAGGAAAAAGGGCTGCCGGAAGCCGACGCGCTGTTGAAGCAATTGGAAGAGAACACGAAGAATCTGGCCGCAAAAGACCAGGCCGATCGCAAGCAGACGCTCGCTGCGCTCAACGAGTTGGTCAAGGACGCCGAGAAACGCCGGCAGCAGCTCTCCAGCGGCGCCGAGCTGAAACAACAGCTCAGCCAATTGAAAAACTTGCAGCAAGGGCCCGCCGAGAAATTGGGCCAGGCGCTGAAAAATGGCGACCTGAAAAAGGCCTTGCAGGAGCTCGACAAGCTCAAGGACCAACTGGCCAACAATCAGCTCGATCCGCAGGCCCAGCAAGCGATGGCCAAACAGCTCGAGCAATTGCGCGATGCGCTGGAAAAGAAGGTCGAGGCTCACGAGCAAGCGAAACGCGAATTGCAGGACGAAATCGAAGCCCAGCGCCGCGCCGGCAACACGGCCCAGGCCGACAAGTTGCAGCAGCAGTTGGACAAGCTGGCGGAAAAAGGGCCGCAGATGGACAAGCTGAGCCGGATGGCCCAACAGCTCAAGCAGGCTTCGCAGTCGATGAAACAAGGCGACGGCAAACAGGCGGCCGACGCGCTGGCCCAGCTCGGCCAACAGTTGGCCGGCGAGCAGTTGGAGATGGAAGAGATGGAGATGCTCGAAAGCGCGCTGGACGAGGTGGCCGACTGCAAAAAAGCGATGGCCTGTAAAGAGTGCAACGGCGAGGGCTGCGCCGCTTGCCAGGGAGGCAAGATCGACGACAAATGGGGACGCAAAAACATGGCCAGGGGCCAGGGCAGGGCCTCCGGCGCTCGCGAGGAACGGAAAAACGACACCAGTTTCTACGACTCGCAAGTCAAGCAGAACGTGGGCCGCGGAGGCTCGGTCGTGACCGGAGTGGCCAACGGCCCCAACCGTAAAGGACAGGTGCAGCAAGAGATCAAGGGCCAGTTCTCCAACGCCGAGCAGCAGACGGCCGAAGCGCTAACCGGACAGCGCTTGCCGCACGACTATCGCGACCACGCCAAGAAGTATTTCGACGCCCTGCGCGAAGGGCAGCGCTAGGCGGAAAAACCGGGCTCGAGACGCCGCCGGGGCCGGTGATGGCGATGCCGGCCTGATCGCCTGGCTTGTGCCGTAAGGTACACTTGCCGGTAGCGAATCACCGCATCGAGTCGTGGGATCATTTCGCCATGTTTTTGCACTCCTTGATCGGCATCGTTTTGGTCGTCGCGGCGGCTGCGCCCAAGAGCGACGTGATCGAACGACGCTATCCCAACGGCACGCCGCGCAGCCGGACCGAAGTTCTGATCGACGAACGGGGCGCATCGGTCGAACACGGCAAACAGACGAGATTCTTTCCCAATGGCAAGCCCTCGAAGGAAGTTACCTACGTCCATGGCGCCAAAGACGGCCCCTGGACGACGTGGTACGAGTCGGGCACCAAGAGCGCCGAGGGCGAGTACCGCAAAGATCTCAAGCACGGGCCCGAAATCCTGTACTTCACCAGCGGGATCAAAAGCCAGGAGAACAATTACCTCGCCGGCGCCCGGCACGGCAAACGCATCGAGTGGTATGGCGAAAATCGCAAAGCCCGCGAGTCCAACTACGATCACGGCCAGTTGGACGGTGAGATGACGGAGTGGTATCCCGACGGCAAGCAGATCAAGTCGCTGGTGCATTATCAGAAGGCCGTGAAGCACGGGCTGGAAGAACGCTTTTATGCCAGCGGCCAGAAACAGGCCGAAGTCGACTTTGTCCAGGGCCGCAAAAACGGCCCTTGGAAAGAGTGGTATCCGGACGGAAAGGAGAGGCTCATCCTCAATTTCCGCGACGGCGTGCGCGATGGCACGACGACGCTCTGGCATGACAACGGCAAAAAGAAGACCGAAGGCGCGTTCACGGACGGCCACCAACACGGCACGTGGCTCGTGTGGAACGATGACGGAGACAAGACGGCCGAGTTGAACTGGAACCACGGCCGGCAGGAAGGGACGCAAACCTATTGGCACCCCAACGGCCAAAAGAAAGTCGAAGTCGTGTACCGAGACGGCCTGCGCGAAGGCGCCTACAACGAATGGTATGAAGACGGTCAGCAGCGTGTTACGGGCCAGTTTGTCGCCGACAAGCCCGACGGCGAATTGAAATCCTGGTTCGACGACGGCAAGCCCGCGTCGGTCAAAAACTACCGCAAGGGAGTGAAATCCGGCACCTGGACCGATTGGGATCGGGAGGGCAAGGTGGTGTCCGAGATCCACTTCAAGGACGGCATCAAGGTCGACTAGCCCGGGCGGCTGGGGCGCGTCATGTTCGGAGCTTGGCGGGCAACGTGAACGAATAGAGCATCACGACCGCGCCGGCGGAGAGCAGGCTCCAGGGGGCCCATTCCGGCGGCAAAATCTCGCGCAGGGCCGGTGCTGCTTGTTGGGCCAAAGCGGACGCCGTGGCGTCGCGGCCGGGGTGCAACACGGCTTTGTCGAGCACCAGGCACTCCAAGCCCAAAATGAAGGCGTAGATTCCCAGGGCAAGAAAGAAGGCTCGCAACATCCTGTTTCATCTCCGCTAGCCTGGCCGTCGGCGGGGAATTCCGCTAACGCCGGGTTTTTTCATCGACTCTCCGCCGTGGCGAACTACAGTCAAGTGGCCGCCGAGACGCGGACTTCCCTGGCGGCGGTGGTGCTGTGCCGCAGAAAGCGAAAACGCCGTGCCTGGGGCCGCCGGCGTGGCGGCGCGCATCGTCCCCGATCCGTCCCGGGGTGGAAGGCGTCAGGTGGACACTCTGCGGCCGCAAGCGGGGCGTGCCCCAGCGGCCGCGTATGACGAACGTAATGCCCTTGCGGCAGGCGTACTTTTGGACCAATTGGAAAAACTATGCAGCCAGGCGGGGCGGTCAATAAGCGAGGGCTTATCTTCCGATCCTTATTTGTGAGCGAGGCGTCGCGGCCCGTGTAGCGGTTGTTCCGGTTTTGGGCGAGTCCTATAATATCTGGGGAGTACTTTCGGTTGGAGTATCCGGTATTGTCGGCAAAACCCAAACTTCTGTTCATCGGTGATTCACAGCCTCGTCAACAGCAGTTGCTCGACCAATTGAGCGAGTCGTTCGACGTGGTTCAGACGCAAAGCCCCCTGCGGGCCCTCAGCCGCCTGGCGCGCGAGTCGTTCGCGGGGCTGTACGTGTCGGCCGAGCACCTGAACGACGCGTTCCAGATGGGCAAGCTGCTGCAGAATGAACGCATTCTGGAGGGCATGCCCGATGGGATTGTCGTGCTCGACTCGGAGAACACGATCGTCTGGGGCAACGGCCGGTTGCGCGAGTGGACCAAATGCGATTCGGTGGTCGGCGCGAATTTCTATAGCGTGTTGGGCAGCCCCGAGATTCTGGGGCCCGACTTTTGTCCCTTTCACACGGCGTTGGCCACGGGCCGGGCCAGCAACTCGACCTTGCGATTGGGCGAGAACCATTATTTTCAGGTACACGCGGCGCCGGTGTTCGAGGGCAACCTCTCGCCGCAACACCTGATCGTCACCGTCCGCGACGTGACGACCGAAATGCTACAGCAGCAGAAGCTGGCCGCCATCCATCAGGCCGGCGTGGAATTGGCCGACCTGATGCCCGACGAATTGTCGATGATGTCGGTCGAAGAGCGCATCGAGCTTTTGAAGAAAAATATTTTGCACTTCACCAAGGATCTGCTGCACTTCGACGTGGTGGAGATTCGGCTCTTGGATGGCCACACGGGCAAGCTCGAGCCGCTGTTGGCCGTGGGCATCATTCCCGAGGCCGCGGGCCGCGACCTGTTTGCCCGGCCGCAGAACAACGGGGTGACCGGATTCGTGGCTTCCACCGGCAAGAGCTATTTGTGCGAAGATACCACGGCCGACCCGCTGTACCTGGAAGGGTGTAAGGGGGCCAAGAGTTCATTGACCGTGCCACTGGTCTTGCACGACGAGGTCATCGGCACGTTCAATGTCGAAAGTCCCGAACCCAGGGCCTTCAGCGAAAGCGACCTGCAGTTTCTGGAAATCTTCACTCGCGACGTGGCCGTGGCGCTCAACACGCTGGAACTGTTGCGGGCCGAAAAAGCCACCACTGCCCAGGAAAGCGTCGAGGCCATTCACAGCGCCGTGGCGCTGCCGGTGGACGATATTCTCAACGACGCCGTGAATATCATGGAGCGCTATATCGGTCACGAGCCCGAAGTGGTCGAGCGGCTGCAAGGTATTTTGCGTAACGCGCGCGACATCAAGCAGTTGATCCAGAAGGTGGGTCAGAAAATGGCGCCGGCGCAGGCGCATCCGCATGAGGAAGAATCGCAGTCGCGGGCCGTTTTACGAGGTCGGCGCGTACTGGTGGTCGACGCCGATGAAAGCGTTCGCAGCGCGGCCCACAACCTGTTGGAACGCTACGGTTGCGTCATCGAGACCGCGCACGACGGCGGTGAGGCCATCTGCATGGTCCGCAACATGGCCTTGGAGGGCAATTACGACGTGATCATCGTCGACATTCGGCTGCCCGACATGACCGGCTACGAACTACTGCTGAAGCTGCAAGAGGTCATGGACCCGGTGCCGTTGGTGTTGATGACCGGATTCGGCTACGACCCGGGGCATTCGATCGTCAAGGCCCGCCAGGCCCGCTTGCCGCTGTACGGAGAACTGTGCAAACCGTTCCGGCTCGACCAATTGCTGGATACGGTAGAACGGATCGTGCGGCCGCGGGCGGAGCAAGACGCCGCGGAATCGGGCGCCAAAGCCGTGCCGGTCCAGCAGCAGTAGTGCGGTGTTGAAAGCCTCGAGGCGCGCGTCCGTTGCCTCGCCCTGCGTCTTTTTTTCGCTCGCCCCCTGTTTGCGGTCCTGGTTTTTCATGTTGCTCGTGGCTCTTGCTCTCGTGGCGCTTGCGCTGGTTGGACATGCGGCCTTCTGGGTGGGGCTGGTGAATCGCTGGCACGCCACGGGCTTTCGCCGACGGGTGGTGAAAACCGTCGTGCTGGCGTTCTATGCCGGCCTGATCCTGCTTCCGCCGGCCGTGTTGTGGACGCTCGTGGACGAGCGGTCGGGTTTCGCGGCGATCTGGACCGGGGATCTGAATTGGGCCAAGGCGTACGGCGCATTTTGCGCCGCCTATGGCGCGATGCACATTCCCCTGTGGGGCGTCCAGCGATGGCGCATGGGCCGGCTGCCCGAGTGCGTCCAGCTACGGCAGAATCGCGTGGTCGACGTCGCGTGCCAACTCGGCTTTGAACCGGCCTGCGGCTTGCGCACCCGGCTGTTTTGCCGCGTGCCGGGCAACCAGCTTTGGCAGTTGCACGTTTCGGAGTTCGACATCGCGCTCCCGCGGCTTTCCGAACCACTACAAGCGCTTTCCATCTGCCACTGGTCGGATCTGCACTTCAGCGGGCCGATCGATCGGGGTTACTTTCGCGAGGTCGTGCGGTTGACCAACGCCATGCACGTCGACCTGATCGCACTGACCGGCGACGTGTGCGATAAAGCTTACTGCATCCCGTGGGTTGCCGAACTGCTGGGACAGGCCCAAGCCCGCTTGGGTAAATTCTTCGTCTTGGGCAATCACGACTTGCGGACCAAGGATGTTGTCCGCTTGCGAGCCGGGCTGGTCGAAGCGGGGTTTTCCGACGTCGGCGGCCGGCAGGAAGCCGTCGATGGCGGTCGCATCCTGATCGCCGGCAACGAGCGGCCCTGGTTCAACGCGCCGCAGTCGGCGATTGACGCAACCTTCGATCCCGCCGAGCAGCAGCCCCTCAGGATTTTGCTGTCGCACACGCCGGATCATTTGGGCTGGGCCCGGGCCCAACGGTTCGATCTGATGTTGGCCGGCCACACGCATGGCGGGCAGATTCGTTTTCCCTGGATTGGGCCGGTGATTTGCCCCAGTTGGCACGGCACGAAGTATGCCGCCGGGTTTTTTCACGAGCATCCGACCGTGCTGCACGTCAGCCGGGGCACGGCGAGCCTGATGCCATTGCGCATTCTGTGCCCGCCGGAAATCACGAAATTGGTGCTGCGAGCCGAGAGTACAGCCCGTTAGCAGACCGCCGCGCGGCACTGGGGCCTACTGCTTTTCGATTTCGACGCAGATGCCGCCGGCACGCAGCAGTTTGTGCATGCGCGTGTACCAGAGCTCTTTTTTCCACACCAGGCCCAGTTCGTGGCTGATGCGATACAGCTCTTTGCGATTGTAGGTGCGGCAGCACCAAAAGCGGCTGGTCCACGCGCCGGAAAAGCCGTCTTCGGTCGTCAAAAGCAGCATCCGCCCGCCGGGCTTCATCACGCGCGACAGCTCGGCCAATCCCGGCCGCGCCTCGGGCAGGTGTTCCAAGACGTACCCGCAGGTGATGCAATCGAAGCTGCCGTCGGCAAAGGGCAAATGGGACAAGTCGCCGGCCACGTGGCTGGGCAGCCGGCTTTTCAGCCGGGTGCGGGCGCGCCTGAGCATTTCCGGCGAGAGGTCGCAGCAGGTGATACTGGCTCCATAGTCGGCGTATTTGAGCAGGTGCTTGGCGATTTGGCCGGCGCCGCTGCCGACGTCGAGGATCTTCCTGGCGCCGTGCAGGTCGAACTTGCGCTCGCGGAACAGCCGATCGCCCAGGTGGATGTGCAGCGACAGCAGGCTGGCGGTCGCCAGCAACGCGCCCTGCGGCCCGTCGTAGACATCGCGCACTTTTTCGCGATATTGCTCATAGCTGACCCGTTGGATCAGGTCATTTTCCACCAGTTTCAGGATGGTTTTCTTGCGACGGGGGGTGTCCAGCTTCTTCTTTTTAGGTCGGGGTAATAACGCCTTGCGAATCATTTGCGCTCCTGCGGAAGACTGATCGCTTCAGGGACAATCCGTTTCTGCGAGACTAGAGATGTACCCGACGACTGTAGATATACCACTCGCAGCACAAAACGACCAGTGCCCCCAGCAAAAGAGGCTTCCAGAGTTCCCGGCGGGCACCCTCCCAACCGGCCTGACCGTGCACCTCGTTGTAGCCGATGTGGATGTCGGGGCGGGGCACGATGTCGCTTTCGGAGCCGTCGAACAGGTTCACCGCGAAGCGTCGAGGCGGCAGTGAGGGCTCGTCGATCCGATAGACGCCCAATTCGTCGGTGCCGCTGAAGCTGAAGTTTTCGCCCCTTTCGCGTTTGAGCGAGAACGACTTTCCGCTGGGGCTGACGACCTGAAGTGTCTCGGCCGCCGCGGCACTATGCAGCGCGATCGTCTGTCCCGGTCGCACGCTGGTCGTGCCCGTGGCCGCGGTCGATTCACCAAAATAGGCCAGCGCGTTCAGAACGAACACGGGAAAACTCAAGCGCAGCGGCCAGTCGGTGTTGGCATACCGTTGGCCCTCGGCGTCGACGCCGACGATTTCGCCGCCCAACACGGCATCCTCGAAGCCGTCGCGGGGCCCGATCGCAAACAGCGGGCCGACGTCGGCCGAAATCAACACCGTGCTGCCGGCCGGCGGTTTGAGCGGCATGGCTTCGGCAAATTGAACGTTGCCCAAGTCGATCAACTGCATCAGCGGATGGGCCGTTTCCACGTCGATGATTTGCGGCGCCGCCGCCTTGACCTGGGCCGTCCAAGCACCGCCCGGCGGCAGGCGACCGATAAACAGCGTGTCGGCCTGGGGCAACTGCTCCGGCGCGCACTGATCGTAAATCACCAGCATGTAGTAGCCGGCGGCCGCTTTCTGCAGATATTCTTTGGTCTTGAGCACCTCCGGCTTGCCGATCTCGACTTCGACCAGTTCTCGCGCGCTCTCGGTATTCAAGGCAAACTCCAACGCATCGTTGCCGGGCGTGACCAACAGCAGCTTGCCGCGCGTGGGAGGATCGATCGTGGCCCAGGCTTCGTCGTCGGCCAACAAGCAGCCGCCCGAGTGCGTCCGCAGCTTCAGCACGCCGGCGTGCAGGTCGCCCAGATCGAACACGGCCCCGCCGGAGCCGCGCGACTTGAGCTGGACCTGGCTGGTATCCAGCAGCGAGTCGTCAAGATAGAGTTCGACTTGAGCCGTCAATTCTTCACGGCCGAAATTCTCGAGTCGCGCAAAAGCCTGCAGGTGGTCGCGTTTGTCCTCGCGGCGCCGCGTGCTGAAGGCCGTAATGCCGACGTTGGGCGCGTCGGGTTGGCCCAGCGGCACGAAAACCGGTTTGAGATTGCCCAGTGAAAAGCCTGCCACGTCGTCGAATTTGCCGTCGCTCAAGAGGTACATCGTGGCCGGCAGGCCCTCGACCACCTGGGTTTCGCTGATCTCGAAAGCGCGTCCCGGATTGGCCAGACCCGCGGCCACGCGCAGGGCCTCGCCCAGGGCCGTGCCGCGATTCGTGGGCTGAATCGCCTGCAATTGCCGCAGCAGCTCGCGGCGATTGTCCGTGAATTGTTGTTCAACCCGGGCCGAATCGGAGAAGCTGACGATCATGGCCACGTCGCCGGAGGCCATCTGGCCGATCAGCTCGCCGGCGCGCCTTTTGGCTTCCTCCAGCCGCGTGGGCGCGACGTCGTTGGCGCTCATGCTGGCCGACGTGTCGATCAGGAAAATGAAGCGGTCACCGTTGAGCTTGTTGCCGCTCCAGCCCGGCCGCAGCAGGGCCAACATGGCGATCACGATCAGCAGGATTTGCAGCAGCAAGAGCATGCTAGTGCGCAGCCGCTGCCAGATGCTGTTGACGTGCAAGTCTTCGATCGACTTTCGCCAGAGGTAGGTGCTGGGCACTTCCAACGGCGTGCGCCGGAGCTTGAGAAAGTACAACAGCACGATGGCCGGCGGAATCGCCCCGAGCAGGCTCCATTGCCACCAGGAGAGCATGTTGAGCGTGGACATCAGCGCACCAGTCCCCGTTTGCGCAGGTAACTCGACACGAGCTGGTCGACCGGCAATTGATTGTTGGCCAGCAAGTAGTTCATGCCGCGGTGGCTGCAAAACTCGCGGGCCCCGTCAACAAACGCCGCCAGGGTTTTCTGGTACCGTTGCAAGAGCGGAGCGCTGGCACTGATTTCGGCGACGTCGTTGTCCTCGCAATCGACCAATTTCAGGTCGCCGCGGATTTCCGGAACCAGCTCCTCGGACGACAGGACCTGGATCACGTAAACGTCCATCCGCTGCGAAAGCAGATATTTGAGCGCCGCGTCGTAGCCTTGCTTGTCCATCAGATCCGAAATCAACAGCACGATCCCCTTGCCGGGATTGCGGATGCAGAAGTTCTTGACGCCTTGCGCTAGCGAACCGGATTCGTTGGGCTCGATGGAACGCAAATGCTCGACCATCCGCCACACGCTCTGGCGGCCCCGAAACGCCGGGGCGCGGCGGCCGGCCGGCTGACCGAGCGTCTCGATCCGCACGCGGTCACTCCGGATCAGCCCGATGAAACCCAGCGCGGCAGCCAGTTGCTTGGCATAGTGCAATTTGGTCGGCGTGCCGAATTGCATCGAGGGGCTGGCATCGAGTAACGCATAAAAGTGCAGATCTTCTTCCTCGAAAAACAATTTCAGAAACAGCCGATCGAGCCGGGCGTAGGTGTTCCAGTCGATGAAGCGCAGATCATCGCCGGGCACGTAACTGCGAAAGTCAGCGAACTCCACGCTCTGCCCCTTGCGCGTGCTGCGGCGCTCGCCCTTCAAGCGTCCTCGGAAAATCTTGCGGCTGACCAACTCCAAACGCTCAAGCTGCGTCATGAGTTCGGGCGTCAACAGGACGTCGGACGTGGTCGACATGATGAAAGCTTCCCAGGGACAACTACGCGCTGGCTTTTTCGGGCATTTTTTCCAGGATCTCCAACAGCACCTGGTCGGTGGTGGTTTCTTCGGCCTGGGCCTCGAAATTGAGAATCACCCGATGCCGCAGGGCCGGCAAATACACGCGTCGCACGTCCTCGAAGCCCACGTTGTAGCGACCCTCGAGCAGAGCCCGCACCTTGGAGGCCAGAGCCAACGTTTGCGCGCCGCGCGGGCTGGCGCCCCAGCGGAGATATTGATTCGTGATCGGCAGCGCCAGCGGGCCACCGGGGTGCGTCGCCAGGATCAGGCGCACGACGTAATCTTGCACGTGCGGAGCCAGGATCACTTCGCGCACCAATTGCTGCCACTGCAGGATTTCGGCTCCGTCCATGATCTGGCGGGCTTCGATCCGCTCGCCCCGCGTGGTCCGCTCGACGATCGTTCCCAGCTCGTCCCGGTTGGAATAGCCGACGACGAGCTTGAAGAAAAAGCGATCCAACTGCGCCTCGGGCAGCGGATAGGTTCCTTCCTGCTCGATCGGGTTCTGGGTGGCCATGACGAAAAAAGGCCGTTTGAGTTCGTATACTTTGCCGCCGATGCTGACCGAGCCTTCCTGCATCGTTTCCAGCATGGCCGACTGGGTCTTGGGAGTGGCCCGATTGATTTCGTCGGCCAGACAGATTTGCGTAAAGATCGGCCCGCGCTGAAATTCGAAGAACCGCTTTCCATCCGGCGCTTCCATGACCATGTTCGTGCCCAAGATGTCGGCCGGCATCAGGTCGGGCGTGAACTGGATGCGTGAAAAAGCCAGGTCGAGCGTTTTGGCCAACGTGCGCACCAAAAGCGTCTTGCCCAGGCCGGGCACGCCCTCGAGCAGGCAGTGTCCGCCGACGAACAGGCAGGTCAGGATCCCGTGAATAATCTCGTGGTGTCCGACGATCACTCGGCTCAGTTCCTCGCGCACGGCGCCATAGCGTGACACGAAGAGTTCGGCCCGTTGCTGCATACTTTGGCCCAGAGTCATAAACAGAGTTCCTGGTTTTTGGGGTTCACAAGTGGGGAGGGTCCGGCGAGTCTTTTTTCAGCGCGCCGCGTGCCTTTTGTTTGGCTTTGAGCAGCCGCGCGGTGTAGCTTTCTTCTTCTTGCTCGGGGCTGATCGACGCCTGCTGCTGCGCGCGTCGCTCGACGGCCGCCTGGGTCGCGTCGATTTCTTCGTTAAGGGCCGCGACGTCGCCTTTGGCTTCGGGCTCGAACCGCAATGCGGAGAGTTTCTGGTCCCATTGATCCGTGACCTCGGCCTTGCGAGTGCGCAGCCGCTCGATCGTCGCCTCGACGGCCGGCGCGGTGGTTCGGCGCAGCACGCGATCGCGGACCCTGGCGGCTAGCGACGGCGCCCAGGCGAAGCTGACCGTCACGCGCCGCACGAACACGTCGAAAAAGAACAGGCAACTTCCCGCCAGTACCAACAGATGCCACACGCTCTGGCTGCTGGTCGCCGGCGCCAGATCGTGGCGGAAGGCGTTCGTTTCGAGCCATTTCGCCAGGCGATCGTCCGCGGTCAGCTTTGCCGGCGCGTCGATCACTTTACCGACGGCGCCCTGCCGCGGAACGACGTGGGCCAGTGCCGCGAGCAACGCCTCGTTCGTTTCGCGCTCGCGAAACTCGTCGGAATACGGAATGCTCACGCCGGAGCGAATCGGCGTCTGGCCCGGCCCGGGGCTGATCATCAACAAGTAGCTGCCGGTCTTCTTGGCGTCGAACTGGCCGATGTACCGGCCGGGCGCCGTCTGTTGGATTTCCAGATCGAGAGGCTTCATGTCCGGGCCCACGACCGTCGAGCTGAAATTCAGATAGTTCAAGAACTCGTCGTCCTGATTCAGGGCCGTCACTACGACGCGGACTTTGCCGTCCTGCACGTCGGTCGATACGCTGAATTTGCCGTTTTCTTCGGTTGGACGCATCGACCAGCGGACCATCTGACTCATCAGCCGGTCGTAGTTTTCCCAACTGGTCCAAGCCGTGGCCCAACGCTTGCCGGCATCGGTCGTCAAAGCCACGGCCCGACCCAGCCCATACGTCCAACTTGCCAGGATCGCGTTGTTGTTCTGTCCGGCGGGCTCGGGCGACACCAGTGAAACTTCCACCAGCGGATTGCTCTTGGGCGTCGTGAGCACGTACCCGGTAATCGGCGGCAGAGTTTTTTCGATGCCTTGGATCATCTCGTGTGGGTACTGGATCCGGGGCGAAAACCCGATCGAGCGTTCGAAGACCAGCGGCCTTGCGATGCGGCGGGCTTCTTTCTGGTAGATCCGCGGCAAGGTCTTGGCGTTGGTCACGACGTAGTACTTTCCGCCGGTCCGGTTGGCGATGGTGCGCAGCGGCGTGCTGCCGGCCGGGCCGTGCGTGCCGATGGCGACCGTGCTGATCTTGACGCCCATCTTGACCAGGGCCGCGATCGAGCCGCTGGCGCCATAGTCGGGCGGCGCGGGATCGCCGTCGCTGATGATGATCATGTGTTTTGCGGCGGCGTCATTCTGCAGGGTTTGAAACGCCTGCCGCACCATGACCATCGACGACTCGAAGTCGGGCATGTCGCCCGGCGTCATGCGATCCAGCCGGGCCAGCATTTGCCGCCGGTTGGGCCCCACCTTGAGCATCCCGCGCCACAGCCATTCCGCGCGCATGCCCCAGTGTACGACGCCGCAATAATCCTGGTCGCCCAGCGTCTTGAGCGCCTCTTGGGCAATCACTTTCTGCCAATGATTGCCGTCGGCCAGTTCCGAGGCATGCATCAACATGGCCAACGCGCCGACCGGCGCGACTTTGGCATTCTTGATTTGGAAATCGACAGGCATCGCTTCTTCCAGGGGCGAATTGGTCCAGCCGCCGGCGCCAAAACTGTTGGGCCCGCCCAGCA
>JBGQKM010000079.1:0-19908 GCA_041499515.1 Planctomycetia bacterium
AACCGTGAGCGTCGAGCAATTCCCTCTCGGGGTGAGCGTCGGCGGCGTGCAACAATTGATTGGCAACGTGTGGGAGTGGACGGCGGATTGTTTCGCGTTCGAAGACGACGCGGACACCGCGAACAGCGTGGCGCAGGCGAAAATGAAAAGCCTTCGCGGCGGCGCATTCGATACGTACTTGGATAATCAGGCCACGTGCCATTTTCGCAGCGCCGATCAGGCGCTGGCACGCAAGCACAATATTGGGTTCCGCTGCGCGATCAGCTTGTGCGACGTCGCAAACCGTGACGGCTCTGCCGAGTCGGCTCGGCCGCAACAAACCTAATCCTCGCTCGTGGAGAACCACACATGACTCGCGGCGTTGCGATCGAGATGGATTCGTTCCGCCTGGCCCACTAAGGGAATCAGGTACCCTGTTTGATTTGCGAAGAGGGCAATACCCCGGACGCGGAAACCTGCCACAATTGCTTCGCGCCGATGATTCTGGCGCGGCAGGCGCAGTCAACGCAAAACGCGCCGGTGATGTTTGCCGCATTGGGGCCCAGCGCGGTGGGAAAGACCGTCTATTTGGGCATGCTGCTGGATATGCTGTCGCGGCAGCCGAAGATGTTGCAACTCTCGGCCCGCGGCGGTTTTTCCGTAAGCCTGCAACAAAACACGCTGGCCGCACTGGCGCGTTGCGAGTTTCCCGCCAAGACGCCCAACGAACCCGACCGATGGAATTGGGTCCATTGCGAATTGCGAAGCCCCGTACACCGCCAGCCGGTGGAACTGGTCATGCCCGACATCGCCGGCGAAGCGCTCTTCGAAGAGGTCGAACACCCCCGTTCATTCAAAGTGCTGTACTCCTTGTTGAGCAGGTGCCATGGCGTGCTGATTCTAATCGACGGCACGAAGTTGCAGTCGGGCTCGCTCGAGGAAGACTACTTTACGATGAAGTTGCTCAGCCACTTGAGTGAACTGCCCACGGAACCCAAAGGCGCGTGGCATTCGCGCCCCGTGGCGCTGATCTTCAGCAAGGCCGATCAATGCGAATCGTGCTTCGAAGACCCCGCGGCCTATGCCCAGCGACATGCTCCGGGACTGTGGCGCATTTGCCAGCAACGATTTCATCGGCACCGGTTTTTCGCCGCGGGAGTCGCCGGCGCCTGCGTCACGCGCACCGTGCGGGGGCGCGGCCAACAGATGGTGCCCTTGCGCATCGAGCCGCGAGGAATCATCGAACCGTTCGAGTGGCTCATCGAAAGCCTGCGGAAATAAACGTCGCCCCACGCCCTGGCCGCACGAAAGCGCGAAACATCTCCATCGAAAACCGCCGCTAGATGCAACAAGGGTCTCATCGTGCTGATCGAACAAGCCGTTTTCGCATCCGCCCAAACACTTCGGGCGCAGGGATATCAGTTGGTCAGTCACAGCCCCGGACTGTCCGAGCCGGAGACGCGCGAGCTGTCCATTTGGGGTCCGTCCCACGATGCCCTGCTCGAACGACCCGGCGAACCCTCGAGCACGAACTTTTTCAAGCTTTCCAGCGGCCGCTATTGCGTTTCGCGCACCACCTCGGCCGGCGCCGAATACAGCGGCCGTGGCGGCCATGGAGTCTATACCCAGTTCCTGGTCGTGCCGCCGCAAATCCTGGCCCGCTTCGGCAACAATCCCTTTGCAATTCTGCGGGCGGCCATGGCCAGCGGGGCGATCGGCGTGCGTCTGCCGATTCCTGAATCCCTCGAGCCATTGCGGCTACTCGGCCGGTCGCCGGCTGTGGATCAGGCGCTTTTGGCCAACCTGGCGCGCGATCCTGGGCCGGCGGCGATGGCAACCCTGGTACAAGCCGCGTTGGCCTGCGACCGACTTGCGATTGCCGCCAGCGTGGCACCCGAGCTGTTGATCGCGGGGCTGATCGCCGCGCTGCCCGTGGAATGCCGCACCGAGTTCTCCTTCACGACCGGCCTCAAGTTTTCCCCCAGCCGGCCGGTCAGAATTGCATCCCTGGGGAACGATCCCGCGAGCTGGCGCTCAATTGCTCGTAGCGGGGTCACGCTGCTGAACATGGACAAGAGCGAGCCTTGTGGCGAGCCCCGCTGGAACGGCTGGGCCGGCTTTGTCGCCCAGGTTTTGAGCACGGGAAAATTTTCCGTGTTGGCCGCCGAACTCGACCGGTCGCATGCCTCGCTGAGCTGCGCGAATCTGGACGCTTTGAGCGAGCAAGTCAAAGCCAATTTGCAGACCAGCACTCGAAGCATCACGGCAACCGAGCCGGCCAGTAACCAACAGTGCTCGCCGCCGGAACCCGTGTTGGCGGAAAAAGAAACCTCGACCAACCACCGTGCCGATCGGGCCCACCTGCTGCGCGAAAAAGTCCAGGCAGTTGCGGAAAAATATGCGCCGAAAAGCACGGTTGAAGAACTGGCCGAAGCGCTGGCTTCGCAACCTCCCGAGGTCCTGGAATTACTCGAACACATTGACGACCTGATCTTTGCCGCGATCGGCGGCGACCGGCGCGCGTTGACCGAGCTGGAGGGTCTGTGGCCGGTGGTTGTCTTGCAACTCGACGAAGATTTGGTCGAACAATCGCGAGAGCAATATCTGCGCTGCGTGCTCTCGATCTGCAGCGAACCGACCAACGGCGAAGACCAGCGTCCGGACCGCGCCCTGGCCGCGACTGACGTGCTGTGCGTGTTATTCGGAGAATAACAGGCCCCCCGTGTCAACCGCCGCGTTCGAGCAGATCCCAGAAGGCCCCAAACAAATAATCGCTGTCGTGGGGCCCGGCAGACGCTTCCGGGTGATACTGCACGCTGAAGGCCGGAAGTTCGCGGTGGCGAACCCCCTCGATCGTGCGGTCGTTCAGATTGCGATGCGTGACTTCCAGCGACGCCGGCAAATCGTCTTCGGCCACCGCGAAGCCGTGATTCTGCGACGTGATCTCGACGCGTCCGGTGTCGAGATTCTGTACCGGCTGGTTCGCGCCGCGATGGCCGAACTTGAGCTTGAACGTCGTGGCACCGCAGGCCAACGACAGCAACTGATGGCCGAGGCAAATGCCAAAAACCGGCGTCTGGCCCAACAGATCACGAATCGTCCGAATGGCGTAGGCCAACGGCTCGGGATCGCCAGGACCGTTGGACAAGAACACGCCATCGGGTTTTTGATCCAACACTTCGCCGCTCGTGGCCGTGCCCGGCAACACCGTCACGCGGCAGCCCAGGTCGCACAAGTGCCTGCCGATGTTCCACTTCATGCCATAGTCCAGCGCCACGACGTGGGGCTGCCGGCGCGTTGCCGAAGCCTTGCCGGCATGCGATACATCCGAGGGGAGCCTGGACCACTGGCTCAAGTGCTCGCTCCATTCGCGCGACCGCTTGGGCACGACTTCCCGCACCAGGTCGCGACCGACCAGGCCCGGACTGGCCTTGGCTTTCGCGACCAGGCTCTTGTCGTCCAAATCGAGCGTCGAAAGGATCCCCTTCAGCGCACCGCGCTGACGAATCCGCCGCACCAATGCCCGCGTGTCGATGCCCGAGATGCCCACCACCCCGGCATCGGACAAATACGCTTCCAGTTCCCCTTTTGCGCGAAAGTTGCTGGCCGCGCTGCTGTGGTTGCGCACGACGAAGCCGGCCAACTGTGGGCCGCCGCTCTCGACGTCCTCGGCGTTCACGCCGTAGTTGCCGATTTCGGGATAGGTCATGGTGACGATCTGACCGCGGTAGCTGGGATCGGTCAAGATCTCTTGATATCCGGTCATCGAGGTATTGAAACACACCTCGCCGTCGACTTCTCCCTGAGCGCCAAATGAATTGCCGGTGAAGACCGTACCATCTTCCAAGGCAAGCTTTGCAACTTTCATCAATGTTCCCGACTTTACAGGATCGCGCGGCTTCCGGCCTGGCAAAAACTTCGGCTTGTAACGATCGACTCCCCGCGACGATTGCGGCCGAGGACAGACACCCACCGCGATGCTAAAGTTTCTCTCCGGATAGCCCGATAGGGTTCTTACGGCTGTGGGTCTCCGGAAAAAGCAGACGAAAGTTTGCCGATTCGGACAGCCAACTCAGAGGGTTCTTGCCCCGGCGAGCAAGGGCCCTCTATTTTTTTGCGCCCTGTGTAACTACACCAGGCCAGCGCGGATTTCGACTATTGTAACCTTGTCCAACGCCGACGGCCAGCACGTGGAGCACAGCGTTGCACCGGTGGCCGGCCTGGGAAGACGTCGGAAACGTCCCGATTGGACCGGGCGATCTGCCGACGGAATCGAAACCGGCTTCGCTAAGAGCCGGCCGTCACGAGCTCCGCCGCCGGATCGAAATAGTCGCCCGCCACGTCCTGGGGCTTCGAACGCGGCTCGATCGAGCCCGTTTCGCGCTGGAGCAAGGCAATCAGGCTCACCCCGGACCGATAGGGCCGCAAGGGCTCGCCCTGGGCCATCCGCAGCAGCCTGTGGCGTTCTCCGGCAAAACATCGCGTCAGCAAAAAGTTGTTCAGCGGGCTTGGCAACGAGAAATCCGTTCCCGCCACGCCGCCCGTTCGCCCGCGCCACCGATTCCAGCCACGGATGGTTTTGACGACCGGATATAACCGCGAATTGAAGTGAGAGACGAATCGTTGCGCGACGGGCAGCCCTTGCCAAATCTGCTCGAATCGCTCCCGATCGTAACGCCGGTAGTGCCCAAAAGCCTTGTCGTGCTCGCTCCACAGCGCCAGGTCGGCCGGCACGGTGACCAGAAAGAACGTGCCCGGCCGGGCCGCGGCCAATAGCTCTGAAAACAGGGAAAAATCGTCCGACACGTGCTCCAGCACGTCGGTCAACAGGACCATTCGGGCTCGGTCCATGATCGGACCCAGGTCGCGTGGAGCGAAACCATGGATGAACCGTGCCCGCGGAAAGCGATCCTTGGCCAGCCGGATGGCCTCCGACGAGGCGTCGATGCCGACACACTCATATTGATCGGCCAGGCCCGCCAGATTCGCGCCGGTGCCGCAGCCCACGTCGACGATCGTGGTGTCGGGCGCCGGCGGCAACACCGCATTGACCACCGCGGTCAAAATCTGTCGACGCGCGACAAACCACCAGTGGCGCTGCTCGATCTGGGCATGAAGCTGGAACTGGGCGGACTGCATGGCGGCTCGGGTGGTCAAATGGCAGGATGGGATCGGCCACCAAAACCTAGCATATGGCGACCCAGATTTGCCCCGGGTCCCGAGGACCCCACCCGTGAACCGCCGGCCCACGCGAGCTCCCCGACCGCTACAATCCGTCCGGCCGTCAAAGCGATGTGCAAAACAGGGCTCGAATCGCTGCCCCGGTGCTCGGGAGAATGCCGTCTCGCTAGGCAGACGCGTCAACTCGCCGCGCGCGGGTCGCCGGCCACTGCGCCTGTGGGACGCGACTCGCTGCCCAGGCAGCGGCCAATTTGTCGCACTGCTTGCCGCAGACGGTTTTCGTTTTCGACTAACGCCATCCGCAAATAGCCTTCGCCGGCCGGGCCGAATCCGCTGCCGGGGCTGACGGCCACGTCTCCTTCTTCCAGCAGTTTCGTGGCAAACTTCATCGTATCCATCTGGCTCGCCCAGGGCTCGGGAATCTTGGCCCACACGAACATGCCGGCCCGCGGCGGCGTGATGTCCCATCCGATCCTGTGCAGGCCGTCGCACAGCACGTCGCGTCGGTGTTGATAGAGCACGCTTTGCGCTTCGACCGCCGCGTCGGTGTGTCGCAGGGCCATGATGGCCGCGATTTGAATGGGGGCGAACATGCCGTAGTCGTAATAGGTTTTGATCGTGCCCAGCGCTCGCACCATCTCGGGATTGCCGGCGCAAAAGCCGACCCGCCAGCCGGCCATGTTGTAGCCCTTGCTCATCGTGGTGAATTCAACCCCGACCTCCTTGGCCCCGGGCGCCGACAAAAAACTGGGCGGCAAGTAGCCGTCGAAGGCCACGTCGGCGTAGGCAAAATCGCTGATCACCATGAACCCATACCGCCGGGCCAGCTTCACCACGTCGACAAAAAACTCCGGCTCGATCGTGACTGTCGACGGGTTGTGCGGATAGTTGACAATCAGCAGCTTGGGTTTGGGGTGCAGGTGCTGGCAGGTGTAGGCCACGTTGGAGAGAAACTTCTCGCTGTCGGCCACCTCCAGCGCAATCACGCTGGCCGCCGCCAACGCCACGGCGTACACGTGTACTGGAAAATAAGGAGCCGGCACGATCGCCGTATCGCCCGGACCAACCAACGCCAGGCACATGTGGCTGAAGCCCTCCTTCGAGCCCAGGCAAACGATCACTTCGCTCTCGGGATCGAGCCGCACGCCATACTTCTTGAGATACTTGCTGGCCACCTCGCGCCGCAAATTGGGGATGCCCGTGGCTTTGCTGTATCCGTGATTGCGCTCGTCGCGGGCCGCCTCGGCCAGTTTTTCGATGACCAGGCCCTCGGGCGGGTCGGACGGATTGCCCATGCCCAAGTCGATCACGTCGTCGCCGGCGCGGCGCTTTTGATATTTGACCGCGTTGATCCGCGCGAACAGATACGGCGGCAACCGCTTGACGCGGTCGGCGACCTCGATTTGAAAGGGCGCGGTGTTGTTGACCGGATTGTCGGCTTCGTTTTCGTGACTCATCAGTCGCTCGGGCTGGCAAGACTCGGGCTTCAGGCGGCAACCCTTTAGAATACCCGCAGTCGGCGCGAAAAGAAACGGCCGGGCCGCGCCGACGATTTCGCGCAGGCAGTCTTTCGACCGCCTCATCCCATCGCACCGCCAAGGGCTCTGCAAGTCCGGGGTTCCAGAACAAGACAGCCGATGACGGCAGCATGTTCGCCGGTGTGGCCTAGCGTTTGTGAACTTTGGGCAGCGGGATGTCCGGATCGACCGCCAGGCTCTTTTCTTCCCTCTTCGGAAGCTTGATGTTGCCGGTCAGAAAGTTGTCGATGTGGGCGTCGTCTTTCAGTTCGTCGAAAGTCTTGGCCATGGCCAGGCGCAGCTTTTTCTCGTGAATGTCCCGATAGAGGAGGTCTCGGACCTCTTGGAAGCTGGTCTTGATCGGTTTGGTTTGTCCTTCGTAAAACAGAATGATATACGTGCCGGACACCTGCAGGATGCCCGAGAGTGGGCTGTCTTTGGTCAGCGAAAAAGCCTCTTTTTCCAGCAAGGGTTGTCCGCCGTTTTTTTGGATCGGCGGCACTTCCCCGCGCAGCGAGCGACTGCCGGCCTCGATCGAGTATTGCTCCGCCAGGTCGCCGAAATCCTTGACCGTCATTTTCTCGCGTGCTTTCTCCCAAACGTCCTGAGCCCGGCGCGGATTGTTCAAAACGATGGCCCGGCACTGCACTTTCGGGCCGTAGTTGGCCTCGTAACCGCGTGTCAAGTCCTCCTCGGTGATGACGACCTTGTCGCCGACCAGTTTTTTCAGTGCAGTCGACGGCCAGACTTCGTCGCGGACGTAGACTTCGCGCGAGATGTTCTCGGTCTTGGTGACGTGATCCAGCCAGCCGTCGACGTCCGGCTCGCCGTTGGCCTTCGTTTTTCCCATGGCCAGCGCGGCCCGGCCGATCTCCGCGTCGATTTCGGCGTCCGCGACCTTGAGATTTTGCTTGCGAATAGCCTGATCCAGGAGCCGGCGGTTAATCGCGCCTTCCAGCACGTCGGTTCCGTGCCGCTCGATACACTCTTCGGCCAATTCGCGAATCGTGATTTTCTGGTCGTTGATCACCGCGGCCACGCCGGGCATTTGCTTGCTCTTGGTCGGATCATTGTAGATGTTTTCCACCACCGCTTTTTCTTGCAATTCCTTGAACACGCCGTTGGCCGCCGCCCGCAATTTCCGCTCCTTGAGCGCGTCGATCAACAGCGGGTCGACCTCCGCGCGATTGACTCCTTTGCGGGGCGGCAAGTGCTCTTCGCATTTAACGAACACGTGCATCTCGCCGACGGGAATGATTTTCGAAACCTCCCCCTTCTTAAGCGCGAAGGCGGCCTCCTCCAGCCGCGGATCGCCGAGGTGCCGGCGAATCGGCTGGATCAGACCGTAGGCGCTGGCGCTGTTGGCGTCTTTGGAATACTTCTTGGCCAGCGCGCCGAATTCGTCCGGCTTGGCCACCGCCTCGGCGCGAACCTGGCGAGCCTTTTCCGCCCCCTCGATCGCGATCAACCGCACCTTGACAGCCGGGCCGAACTCGCTCTCGTACGCCTCGTCCAGCTCTTTGCGGGAAACCGTCAATTGATTCTTCGCCAACTCACGCAAAGCAAGCGTCGGCCATACGATGTCTTTGGCATAACGGGCCGGGCTGATCCCACGCTCTTTTTCCAGCATCTTGAGCCATTGTTCCTTGGGCAGTTGGAACTTGCGGGCCATGCGATCGATTTCGGCCTGCACCTGCTGGTCGGTAATGACGATGTGACGCTGTTGACAGCTACTGAGGATCAATGTCCGATTGACCATGCTCTCCAAAACTTCCACTCCATAGTGCAACAAGCATTCCTTGGCCAGGTCCTCACGCGTCAAGGGCTCGTTATTCACGATTGCCGCGACGGGGTTCTTCCTTGGTGCCGTGGCCGCGGCGCCGACCTCGGCCGGCCCGGGGGTCTTGGCTTTATCCGTGGCCGAGGCCTGTTTGACGGCGGCCGGGGGCTTGGCCACTGCCGAATCGGCCGGGGCATACCAGCGGAACAACAGGCACGCGCCCAGCACCGCCATGCCGCTGAGAAACCAGCCGGCCCGCTGCACAATCCCCAGGGCGCGCGCCGCTCGGTTCGGGGGGAGCTTGCCATCCATAGCGAATTCTCCATCAGCCGCGCGAATGTTTCGAAGACGGATTCGTCGGAGCCCTCCTGGCTCGCTTCGAGGGCAGGCAATATACGAGCAGACGTCGAAATGGGTCAAGCCGAATCCGGCCTAAGCTGGTGAGTGCGTGTCAGATACGCTTCGTCGAACCGGCCCGGATCCACTCCGAGACATGCCGCATGCTATCGCGCCGTTTCAGCGTCCCCGGCGGGCCGCTTCGACGGACGTGCGAGTCTCTGTCGGGCGGTTGGTGATAATACCATCGATTTTGGCCTGCACGAGTTGGCCGATCCGCCTCGGATCGTCAACCGTCCAGACCCAGGCTTTCCACCCCCGCGCGTGGATGGCCACGATCGTGCCCTCGTCGGTGAACTTGTCTTCCCAGGCGACAATGCGGGCACCGGATTGGGCAATGCGGTCGAGCCTTTCGGCGGTCAGTTTCTTGTTGCCCAGGGCGGCAAGCACCAGTGGTGGGGCGAGTTGATGGCATTCGGCCAGAAAGTCCCAATCGAACGACTGGATCACGACGCGATCGAGCAGTTTTTTCCGTTGGAGCAATGCAAGACAGGCTGCCGGGTCCCCTTGCTTGCGTTCCGCCAGGGTCATGGAACCGGCCTGGATCGTGTCCATTGCGGCGGACAAAGTGGGAATCCGCGTGCCGGCGAACTCGGCGCTGAACCAGCTTCCGGCATCCAGCGCTTGCAGCTCCGCCAGGCTCTTACTGGTAATCTTCTGTTTGGCGCCACCCCACAGCGCGACGGCGTTGGTCGTCCGATCCAGATCGGCATCGTGGCAGACAACTGGGATGCCGTCGGCCGATGAATAGAAATCGAGCTCGATCAGGTCGGCGCCGGCTTTCACGGCCGAAGCAAACGCCGGCAGCGTGTTTTCCGGCGCTTCCTTGCTGTCGCCCCGGTGAGCGATGACCAGAACCACCGGTTTGGAGACGCGTTCGGCGGCCGTGCCTGGCGCCGGTCGATCGGCCGATCGCGAAGCTTGCAAAGGGGCGCTCAACCAAAGAACTCCGTAGAGGGTGAGCCTGATTGCGATGCGGCACATAGAGCCAACTTTCGGCTCGGAGAATGCGGCTGTCCCTGCGATTTCGAGACCACGACTAGTCTTCCATCACCTCTTTTTCCTTGGCCGCGGCCAGGTCCGTGGCCAGGTTCTCGAATTTCTTAGTCAAGTCCTGGATGTCAGCTTTGACCTGGTCGCGGTCGTCCTCGGTCATGACCTTGTCTTTTTGTTCTTGATCGGACGTCTTGTTCCCATCGCGACGCACGTTGCGGACCGCGACTTTGGTCTCTTCGGTCAGTTCGCGAATCCGGGCCGAGAGCTTGCGGCGGACTTCGGTTGATAGAGGCGGCACGCTGATGCGAATCAAACGCCCGTCGTTCTGCGGATTGAGCCCCAGCCCGCTGGCCTGGACCGCCTTTTCGATGTCCTTCAGCGTGCCCGGATCGAACGGCCGAATGACGATCTGCGTTGGCTCGGGCGCTCCGACCGAGGCAATGGCCTTGATGGGCGTGGGCGAGCCGTAGACTTCGACGCGCAGCGAGTCGACCAGTCCTGGGTTGGCTCGGCCGGTGCGAATGCCGGCCAGGTCTTGTTTCAACTTGGCCAGCGCCTTTTCCATGCGCTCTTCGGTATCGAGCAGGATTTCTTCCACGCTCATAAAAGACTTTGCCTTTCGCGCTGCCGGCCGTGCGCCCTTGAAAATGCGCTGCGGCCGCGCCTCCCATTATTTGGTCACGGCAACCTGGCTGCTGATGAGCGTGCCCACGCGGGCCCCGTTGACCGCGCGCTCGATGTTGCCTTCCTTCTTGAAGTTGAATACCAATATCGGCATGTCATGTTCCATGCACTGGGCGATGGCCGTGGGGTCCATCACCCGCAGGTTTTGTTCTCGCACCGCGTTGTAACTCAGCTCGCTGTACAGCAGGGCGTGCGGATTTTTCTCCGGGTCGTCGCTGTACACGCCGTCGACGCGTGTCGCCTTGAGCAGGATGTCGGCTTCCAACTCCAGGGCCCGCTGGGCCGCGGCCGTGTCGGTGGTGACAAACGGGCTGCCAGTGCCGGCGGCCAGAATGACGATCCGGCTCTTTTCCAAGTGCCGCTTGGCCCGGCGGCGAATATACGGTTCGGCCACGCCGTCCATGCGGATCGCTGTAAGCAACCGGGTTTCGCAACCCAACGCCTCGATCGCGTCTTGCAACGCCAGGCCATTGATCACGGTGGCCAGCATGCCCATATAGTGGGCCGTGGCTTCCTGAATACTGGAGTTGCCGACCGTGAACTGGGCCCCGCGCAGGATATTTCCGCCGCCGATGACGATCGCGATTTGCACGCCGCTCTGGGTCGCCTTGCACACCTGCTGGGCGATCGCCACCACTTCCTGCATGCTGATGCCCCGCTCGCCGGCATGCGCGAAGCTCTCGCCCGAAAGCTTCAGCACGACGCGGCGATAGCGAGTGCCTTCCGGTTCGGCCATTTCACAGGCTCCTCGTGTTGCGCAGGCGGGGGTTTTCGTCGAGCTACTTGCCCAATTCCCAATGAACGAATCGCAGGATCTTCATGCCGTTTTCCTGCGCGAATTTACCGACGGTTTTCTTGTCGTCTTTCACGAACGGCTGCTCGAGCAGAACCCGTTCGGCAAAAAAATTGCGGAGTCTGCCTTCGACCATCTTGGCGATGATGTTCTCCGGCTTGCCCTCGCTGCGGGCCGCTTGCGAGAGAATCTCGCGCTCCTTGTCCACTTCGGCGGGATTCAGATCTTCTTTGGCCAGCACTTGCGGCCGCATGGCCGCGATGTGCATACAGACGTCCTTGGCCGCCTCGGGGTTCCCGTTGCTGACTTCCACCAGCACGCCCACGGTCTTGCCGGCATGGTGCACGTACCCACCACACTTGGCGTCGATGCGGGCGATGCGGCCAACTTTGAAGACTTCTCGAATGCGGTTGGCCAGGTCAAGGATTCGGTCCTGGAACTTCTGGCTGTTGGCCCCCGAGGGCTGTGCCAGCAGTTCGTCGGACGTCGTGGCGCCTTTGCCGAGGGCCAACTGTTTGGCCAGATCGTTGGCCAGAGCCACGAATTCCGCGTTGCCGGCCACCGGGGCGCTTTCACAGAGCAGTTCGACCAGGGCCCCAACGCCTTTATCCCAATCGATGTACAGGCCCATGCGGCCAAATGCCGTTTCGCGTCCGATGCGGCTCTCTTGGACTTTGATATTGTCCTTGCGCAGCCAGTCGATGGCGGCTTGCTCGTCGCCGCCGGCGGCTTGCAAAGCTTCCTTGCACTTCATCATCGGCAAGCCCGTCTTATCGCGCAACGACTTGACGGCCGCCGCGCTAATCGAAACCTTATCTGCCATGTTCGCAATCCCCTCTCATCGATCTCAATAGCTGAATATTATGGGCCGGGTGGCCGCCAGGCAATCGCACCGGAAAAGCGCCGGGCTCGCGTCTCTCGCTCGGGCGTCGTTCGCCGCCGCCGAGCCGATGCCACCAACCCGCCGGCCCCGGTCCCTGCGGCCGCCCGAAGTCTTTACACGACAGCCTGGGCGGTTGAGAGATCGGACTTTTGCCGTTCGATTTCGCCGCTCGTGCTGGCCTTGCCTTCGAGGATCGCGTCGGCGAGTTGCTGCACGATCAACTCGATCGACCGAATGCTGTCGTCGTTGCCTGGAATCGGCAAATCAACGACGTCGGGATCGCTGTCGGTGTCGATCAAGGCCACCGTCGTGATGCCCAGCTTTTGAGCTTCGCGGATGGCATTCCGCTCCTTCTTGGGATCGATCACGACCAGGCATTCGGGCAAGCGGTTCATGGTCCGCATGCCGTGCAAGTTGCGGTACATCTTGCGGTATTCGCGTGCCAGGGCCGACTGCATTTTTTTCGAGTAGGTCGCCAATTCTTCGCCGGAGCGCAGTTTTTCCAGCTCTTCCAACCGGCTTAACCGGTTGCGGATCGTGCGAAAGTTGGTCAGGGTGCCGCCCAGCCAGCGATCGCTGACGTTGGGCATGCCACAGCGCTCGGCCTCGCGTTCGATCGTCTCGCCGGCCTGACGCTTCGTGCCGACGAACAACACCAGGCTGCCCCCCGTGGAGACCTGCTTGAGATATTTTTTGGCGCGCAACAGGCCGCGAATCGTTTCGCGGACGTCGATGATGTGGATGAGATTCTGCCGGGCGTAAATATAAGGCCGCATTTTGGGGTTCCAGCGGCTCGCCCGATGGCCGAAATGAACCCCCGCTTCAATCAGTTGCTTCACCAGGACTGGTGCCACGAAAAACTCCTCGCCAAGGCACACCGGCTCTTGTCCCCCTCAAACGAGGACGTCCGGCGTTAGGTGGAAACTTCGGTCAATTCAAAGTCCAGTTCGCCTGCTGCGGACCGTTCGCAGAGGCGAGCCAACCAATTTATACGCTTGAGCTTACCGCGTCAATTGCCGAATGGCCGCGGGTGGGGCCAAGGGTCGGCCGACGGGGCTCGCAGGGCCTCTCGTTGAGCGCCGGCCGTGACGCCCAAGTGCTCCCGGCGGACGACACGCGATGCCACCGGCGCGCTTCAGGGCGCCGCGTTGGTCGGCGACTGCAAGAAAGCCAAAAGGTCGCAGAATTCCTGCACGGTCATAAGCTGCGGCAGGCCGTCGGGCATGATCGACGTGGGCTGTGCTTTACGCGTTGCGATCTCGCCCGGCTTGAACTCGAAAAGTTCGCCCTTGTTATCGGCATATGTCTGTTCGCCGGTGGCCAGTTCCTTGACCAGCATGCCGGTCATCGATTTTCCGGAAGTCGTGATGATCAGCCAGGTCGAAAACTGCGGGGCGATTTCCTTTCCCGGCCGCACGATCGACTCGATCAAGCGCCGCCGCGAGAGCGTGCCGGCCGCGGCGGTCAACTCGGGACCGACGTGGGCACCGCGTCCGGCCATTTGATGACAGCGCGAGCAAGCGGCCGATTTGTGGTGGAAGAAAATCCGCTGCCCCGCCGCCGCGTCGCCCCGCAATCGGCCGTCAGATTCTCCTAGCAGCTTGATCCAGCCCTCGACATCCTCGGCCGCCGGCCTCACCACCGGGACATTCGCCGCCAGAACGCGTCCGACCAATTCGACCGCCTGCGGGTCGTTGACAGATATGTCCATCAAGGCGCGTCGCTCGGCTTCGTCAAACGACGCGCCCCGCAGCGAGCGCAAGGCCTCGTTGCGTAGCGACGGTTCTCGGCCGGTCGCCAACGAAACCAACAACGATCGCGTCGCCGGATCGTCGCCCGAAAGGCCCACGACCGCCTCGGCGCGCAGGTCGAGCGGGAATTGCGAACCCAGGGCGATTTGCGAAAGCAGCCCGATGCGCTCCGCGTCAGGGCTCTCGCGCAACGTTCGCACGGCTTCCATCTGCAGGGCCCGATCGTCGCTGGCGATGTATTGCCGCAGCCGCTCCAGCGAAAGCGCCGGATGGTCGGGCCGCAGCATCCGCAGCGCCCAGCGACGGACTTCTCTTGGCGTGCTGCGATCATCCAGCGCCCGGGCGATATATTGCTCGCCGGCCCATTCGTCCGATGACTCGCGGGTCACTCCGTCGAGTCGCTCGAGGGCCGCGAGATAGCCGCCGAACAACCGGCCGGTCGCGGGCCCAGCGGCCAGCGCCTCGGTCAGAGGCTGGCGGAATTCGGTCAGCCGCTCCTCGCCAACCCATTGGATCGCGGCAAACCGCACGGCGCTGTCTGGATCGCGAAGAAACTTCGGCAATGCCGACTGTCCCCGCGGATCGCGCGTCTCGCGCAGGACCAAGAGACTTGCCAGCCGTTCCACGGGGTTTGCACTTGTTGGACCAATCTCGGGTGTGACAACGTGCGCGCGGGCCAGGCCCTCGCGGGCCGCCTGGGCGATAAACGCGTCGGGGTCGGCCACGTTTTTCCAAAGCAGAACCGCCTGCGCCGGGTCGGAAATGTGTCTCAGCACCTCGGCCCGAATTTCCGCCGGTTGCTGACCTTCGGCCATGCTTTGCAGCTCTGATCCGTCCGGCAGGCTGCGAATGGCCAGCGCACGAACGTCGAGTGAAGCGTCCGCGCTGGCGGCTTTCTGGATCGGCTCAAAATCCTGCACGCCGCGCAATGCCTCGATCGCCACAGCCCGGACGCGCGGCGAAGGGTCGGCTTGTGCCAATTTCTCCAGCGTTCTCCGGCCGGTTTTTGCGTCGGCGGCCAGTTGCCGCGCCGACGCTTCGCGCAGCGGTCGGTGCGCCGCTCGGATCGCCTCGCTGGCGGCTTTCGGCCGCTGCGCCGGCTGTACGCCGTCGGCCGTTATATGCCAGATGCGACCCTTGCCATGCACGTTGTACGACTTCAGAACCCAGTCGCTGAAGTACACCGAACCATCGGGCGCAATCGCGATGCCCACGGGCCGAAAATCTTCATCCCCTTGCACGACCGCGGCGGGCACGGCCCGAAAACTGGCGCCGCGCGGCTCCAGGTGATAGCGCTCGATGCGGTGGTCGCCCCAGGAAGTGACCAGCAAGTCGCCGATGTAATCCGCCGGCAGATGGTCGGATTCATAAGCCACGATGCCCGAGGGCGCCTCCCCCGTGCCGGCCACCGTCGGCAGCGTGCCGGGAAGTTCACCGTTCCAGGCCGTGAAGGGATGCACGCCCTTGCGGCCATTGCGATACCGGTAGCCATAGTTTCCGCCGGGCACGATGTGCAACAGCCGGCAGGGCGGCAGTGAATCGGGATCGTTGTCGACCGCAAACAGCCGCCCGAAGGTGTCGAAGGCCAGATGAAAAGGATTCCAAAACCCGAAAGCCACAAGCTCAAGCTGGCTGCCATCCGCTCGGCAGCGATAGATCTGGCCCCCTTCCAGTTCGCTGGCCACCGAACCGTCGCTGCCAAAAAGCTTGAATTCGGCCCCCTTGTTCTCGCCCAGGCCAAAGTAGACGTTGCCGTCGAAATCGAAGGCGAAGCCCGACAGGCCGTTGTGCGGATAGTCGCCGGTGGTTTCCAGGTGCGCAATCGGCGTACGCTGGTCGGCGCGGCCGTCGCCATCGGTATCGCGCAGCCGGAAGATCTCGCTCCGCGTAGCGACATAGACCGAGCCGCTGGGATGCACGCCGACGTTCATCGTCCACTTCGTGCCCTCGAAAAACGTCGTGATGCGATCCGCCCGGCCGTCGCCGTCGGTGTCCTGGAACATGCGGATCCGATCGGCCGGCGGGCCCTGATAGTCGTCTGGGCGAAAATGCGTGTGGCTCTCGACGACCAACAAGCGTCCCTGGGCGTCGAAGGCGATGCCGGTGGGCGTAACGATGTCAGGGTCGGCGGCAAACAGCTCGATCTTCAGCCGCGGATCGAGCACCTGCGGCTGTGCAACCGTTTCGGCCGGCTCGCCCGCCGACAACGCCAAGGCCAACCACACGACGGCATGAAGCATCGGACCCCTCCAGACGTGCTCTACAAAAGATGAATCAATGGACTTTCGGTGATCGGCAGCCACCGGCGAGCCCCCAGGGCCGATCGCGGTCAGATGCGTCACGCGTCGCCTTATCCTAACCGAGCCGATTGCCGTTTGCAGCCCGCGAAGTCGGGCCGAAATCTTGAAAAGGCACGGCTAAGCCGCAGAGCGATTTTCGCGGTCGAAACCAGAGGCCCAAGAATATCCAGAACGAGGGGTTCAATGGCAGGCCCAAGTGAGCTAGCCGGCTAGGACTTGAACCGAGAATGGCGGCTCCAGAAGGAACACGTCACAGGTCCGTCGGTTCGAGGCCTGTTTTCTTCGCGATGCGTGCGAGCATGCGGGCCGATCTCTTCATGGTCATGAAACGCGAAGACGAAATCGGCCCAGCCGATTCGCTCCATCACCCGGTGCGAGCCGGATTGCCGCTTGACCGACCACCCGAGACGTTCCAGCGCTGCCAAGAGCCGGCGCGCTTTGACGGACTTCCATGGACTCACGGCATGACGGCGAAAACGTCGCCCACCTGCGGCACACTTTCGCCATGTTCCAATCGGTCGGCCAGCACGCGCAACGACAGCGCTTGGGCTCGCTCGACGGCCTCTTGGCGGGTTGCGCCGTACGCCAGCACACCGGGCAATTCGACCACCTCGGCCAACCACCGCCCATCGTCCTCGCGCTCAACTTCAATCTTCAGCATTGAAACCACCCGAGGCTACCGTGAAATCTTGAAAGGAACACACCGTCGCAACACCCCAAAGCTACCCGGCAAGGACTCGAACCTTGAATGAGAGAGCCAAAATCTCTAGTGTTACCATTACACCACCGGGTAGGGCAGCAAGGCAATTTAAGCCGTGCCAGATCAATAGCTTACGCGACATGCCGGGGGCGTCAAGGCGTGTTGGTTCGGCCGACCTAGGCGTGATGAGAAGTGGGCAGCAAGTCAATCGTCGGCCAGTCCGTTGGTCTGCGTGCGATTGACAACCGAGAAGGAAAGCTGTTCCAGCTCGATCGCCAGGTCCACCCCGACGTGGCGCACATTGTCGGGCAGCGAAATCGTGACCGGGGCGAAGTTGACGATGCCTTCGATGCCCGCGGCGACCAGCCGATCGGCCACTGCCTGGGCAGCCGGGGCCGGCACGGCGATCATGCCCAGCTTGATCTTGTTCTCCGCGGCAACCTCGATCAGGCGATCGAGGTGGAACACGCGAACGCCTTCGATCGTGGCGCCGACGCGCTGCGGGTCGATGTCGAAGGCCGCCACGATGCGAAAGCCCTGATGGCTGAATCCTTTGTAGCCCAAAAGAGCGCGACCCAGGTTGCCGGTTCCGATCATGGCCACCGGCCAGTCGCGGTCGGTGCCCAGAATCTTGCGCACCGCCTTGATCAGGTCCTCGCAGCGGTAGCCGATGCCCGGATGGCCGAAATGACCGAAATAGGCCAGATCTTTTCGGACTTGCGCATCGCTAAACCCCAGCAGGCGGCCCAGTTGCCGGCTGCTGGTCCGCTGGTGGCCGTCGCGCACCAGGTGTTGCAATTCGCGCAGGTAAAGGCTCAGCCGGCTGACAACTGCCTTGGGAACAGGGGCGTCGGCCGACGGCACGTCTGGTTTGGGCTTCGATTGACTCATGCAAACGCGATAAGACTTGGGAACATGGTGCCCCGTTCCGGCATATCAGGGCAGGGGGATTGTACTCTAAATCATGCCGGCTACCTCAGCAAGTATCGGCGCCCCGGATGTCGGCTCCAGGGAGACGGCACGTGTTCGAGGGACGATCGTGCTTTTAGGCCCCTTTTTACAGCCCGTTCCGGACCAACCCTCCAAGAAAAAGGCCCCGCGCGTTTGTCCACCGGCGCATGGGGCCTGACGCTGCGAACTGGTCAACGGGCTTCCACTTCGCTTACCAGGCGACGTAGGTGGCGTGGTCGATCCAGATTTCGCCCGTGCTGGGGCGATAGATCCACCCTCGGCCAGGATCCGCCGCGCCGGTGGGCGTTGTGCCGGCGGCGTCAGAGTCGAGCTTCACGGTGTTCAGGCCCGAGAAGGGCTGCACGGGCAACCCGCCTGGGATGTACGGACCGAACGTGTGCGAGGCATCGATGGCGCCGGTGGTGCTTTGGGCGCCGGTCGAATCGGTGACCGAGGTCAGTTGTTTCAAGTTGAAGGTGCCATCCGGGAGACCGCCGGCATGTTGCAGCTTGTAGAGTTCGATCTGGGTCCGTAGGGATTGCAAGTTGAATCGCAACGAGCTCTCGCGCGCGTCTTTGGTGTACGTCAAAACCTGCGGAGTGATCGTGGCGATCATTACGGCGATGACCACGACAACGATCAAGACTTCAATCAGGGTAAAGCCGGCTGGGCGAGTCCTGCCAGACATGAGCGTGTGTCCTTGTGCTATTTGCATTGGATTGAATTCTTGGGCAAATCGCCCCGACGCGAACAAGCAAGCAGGACAAACGGCACGACGCGCGGGCAAGGCCAGCGGCGAACCGTTGGAGACCGATGCGCGAATTTCGCGCGTCGATCGTCGACGATTTCGCCGATTCTAATCAGGTACGACCTTCGGTTGGGCCAGTGGGCCAGGCGACGAACGTTCGCGGGCTTCGGGGATATTTAGGTCGAGAATGACGACGCGTCAAGAAGGCTGGGGGGAAACTTCACGACCACCCAAGATGGCTCGATGGCGTTCCCCCCGTCGGCCCCAGTCTTGACAGCATGGTCTTCCCAGGAAGTGCCCGACCAATCGCGCTGAAGCGTGCGACCGTACCGATTTTGCCTAGCCAGCGTGCAGTTAAATGTCCCTCAAAATATCTATTTCAAGCCGACCGCCTATTTTGACGATTTATACGAACGTTCGGGAAGATGGGCACCAAGTTACGCCTTCTGTGACGTCCAGATGGATGTGGTAGGAAGTGCTATTTGGGATGCCCTGCTAATGCACATGGAGTGCGCTAGCCGAAAGAACCTAATAGCGATTAACACTCGCTTGACCAGACCCCATCCTGAGCTGTCCACGAAGGAGGCAAGTAACATGAGAACGTTGTTGGGTGTGCCGATTGTTGCGGTCATCCTGTGTGTCGTGTTGATCGACACGGCACAGGCAGGATACTGCGGCGCGGCCCGGTACCGCTGTTGTGCCACGTGTTGCAATACGTGCGGTGATCCCGGCGTCAAGCAGCAGTGCCACACGGTGATGAGGACTTGCAGGGAGGTCGTCTACGAAAAGCAGAATTACACCTGCTATAAGACTGTGTATGAAACGGTCTGCGAAAACAAGACAATCAACTGCGTCCACTACGTGAGCGAGACCGCGTATCGCGACTGCGAATACACGGTTTGCAAGCCGGTCTGGGAAACGAAATCTCGCGAAATCTGTTACACGGTCTGCAAGCCGGTCTACGAGACCAAGACCCGCGAGACCTGCTACACCGTCTGCAAGCCGGTGATGGAGACCAAGACCCGCGAAATCTGCTATACGGTCTGCAAACCGGTCTGGGAAACCAAGACCCGCGAAATCTGCTATACGGTCTGCAAGCCGGTCCAGGAAACCAAGACCCGCGAAATCTGCTATACGGTCTGCAAGCCGGTCTATGAAACCAAGACCCGCGAAATCTGCTACACCGTCTGCAAGCCGGTCTGGGAAACCAAGACCCGCGAGATCTGTTACACCGTCTGCAAGCCGGTCT
>JBGQKM010000080.1:0-19849 GCA_041499515.1 Planctomycetia bacterium
CGCGGCCACCGCGGTCGAGGCATTTTTTGTCCGGTCCGACGAGAACCGTCTCGACCGCGATCGCGGCGCCGCACGAACTTTTTTGTGCCTGGGCACCTCCGCGCGCTCGCCGCGGCCTCTTCTCTGTGTGCCACTGCTGGCTGGCCCAGCAGTGCTTCTTTCTGACCCACGAGGCCACCGAGAGCCCGGAGGATTTTGCCACGGAGGCTTCGTCGCGAGCGCTCAGCCGAGCGGCCTCCGAGAACACAGAGGGAGGAGTTACAATCTGACCGACTCTTTGTCTTCGCGCTGTTCTCGGCGTGCTCGGTGGCTCCCTTGCTTCCGTGTCAATCGAATCGGCCAGACTTGTGCGTGATCTGCAAAACAAGTGCTCGATCAGCGCGCTCTCCGATCACCAATCGCGGCTGCGACTTGCAACGACAAAACATTTTTTGCGCGCGCATAGGGATCCTGGTGCACAAGTCGACGACTTTGGCTTGGCTCGATTGTCGCCATTGAGAGTCGCTCACACGCGCCTATAATGGACCAAGACGGCAGGCCGGGCCCGCGTCGATCGTGGTGGGAATCCAGTGATTCGGCTGGGGACTCTTTGTACTTTCGTTCTCTAGGACAGTGTGCGACTGATCATGAACGCTTCCTATCTGATTGCCGGCTGCCGCACGCCGATCGGGAAACTGCTGGGCGGACTTTCGTCGATTCCGGCTCCTCGACTAGGCGCCGTGGCGGTGGCCGAGGCGATCCGCCGGGCGGGCTTGCCCTTGGACGCGGTGGAAGAAGTGATCATGGGCAACGTCCTCTCGGCCGGCTTGGGCCAGGCGCCGGCTCGGCAAGCGGCCCTGTTTGCCGGGCTGCCGGCCACGGTCGCGGCGGTCACGATCAATAAAATGTGCGGCTCGGGGCTCAAAGCCGTGATGCTGGCCGACCAGGCCATTCGCTCTGGCGACGCCCAGGTCATCGTGGCCGGCGGCATGGAGAGCATGAGCCGTGCACCGTTTCTGATCACAGGCGCGCGGCCAGGATGGAAATTCGGCGATCAACAGGTCCGCGACTCGATGCTGCTGGACGGCTTGTGGTGTGCCATCGAAGACCTGGCCATGGGCGCCGAGGCGGATTATATCGCCGAAACGCGCGGCGTCTCGCGGGCCGACCAGGATGCGTTTGCCGCGGAGAGCCATCGCCGAGCCCTGGCCCGATCGGGCATGAAGCTCGACGAGATCGTGCCAGTGACGGTGACCGGCGGGAAAACCGAAACCGTTGTCAGCCAGGACGAAGGGCCTCGGCCCGACACCACGCGGGAAAGTCTGGCGAAACTCCGCCCCGCTTTCGGAAAAACCGGGACGGTCACGGCCGGCAACGCCTCGCAGATCAGCGATGGGGCGGCCGCGGTGGTGGTCGTGTCGGAGACAGTGGCCCGATCGAGCCGCTCTCCCGTCAAAGCCCGCATCGTGGCCAGCGCCACTAGCGGCGTGGCTCCGAAAGAGATCTTCATCGCGCCGGTCACCGCCGTGCAGAAGGTGCTGGCCAAAGCCCAGATGACGCTGGCCGACATCGACTTGATCGAGTTGAACGAAGCCTTTGCCGCGCAATGCCTGGCGTGCATGCGGCCGCTCGAGGCGGATTCGAAAAAAACCAATATCCACGGCGGGGCCATCGCGTTGGGCCACCCGATCGGCGCCAGCGGCGCTCGCGTGCTGGTGACGTTGCTCTATGCATTGGCCGAGCGGGGCCTGAAGCGAGGCCTGGCATCGCTGTGCCTGGGAGGCGGAAACGCCGTGGCCATGATTATCGAACGCGAGTAGGCGGATACAAACAGCAATCGGACGGACAAACATCGTGGCTGGGGGGAAACTGTCCGAGGGAACGCCGCGGAGCGCATGAAACGCGTTCGCCGATCAGCTCGCAGATCATGCGCACGAAATCGGGATGGCCGCCCACCGTAGCCGCCCGGACCATGTTCATTCCAAGCTGCTGGCACAATTGGCGGGCTTCGATGTCCAGATCGTACAGGATTTCGATATGATCGGACAAAAAACCGATCGGCACGATGACCACGTCGCGCGCCCCGGCGGCGTGCAGGTCGCGCAAGGCGTCGTGGACGTCGGGCTCGAGCCAGGGCTGCTGCGGCGGTCCGCTGCGGCTTTGATAGGCGATCCGATAGGCGGTCAGCCCGAGCCGCTCCGACACCAAGCGCGCCGCTTCGCACACTTGTACGGCATAGTCGCAATGGTCGGCCATCGCCACCGGAATGCTATGGGCCGTATAGAGGACGTGCACGGCAGACCGACGCGCGAGCGGAATCTGCTCGACCGCTGTACGTACACGCTCGACCATCGGCTCGATGAAACCGGGGTGATTGTAGAACACGCGCAGTTTGTCGACCTGGGGCGCCGCGGGGCCGACCGTTTGTTGGGCCCGCTGGATATCCTCGCGATATTGGCGGCAGCCGGAATAGGAGCTGTAAGCCGAGGTGAAGAACCCCAGGGCGCGACGGACGCCGTGGCGGGCCATCTCTGCCAGCGTATCGGCCAACAGCGGGTGCCAATTGCGATTGCCCCAGTAAATGGGCAGCCGCGGGCCATGGGCATCGAGTTCGACGCGCAAGGCGGCGATCAGGGCGCGGTTTTGCGCGTTCAATGGGCTGATGCCGCCAAAGTGTTGATAGTGGTCGGCGACTTCCAGCATGCGCCCGTGCGGCACGTTCTTGCCGCGCAGCACATTTTCGAGAAACGGGCGAACGTCGTTGGGCCCTTGGGGTCCACCAAAGGAAACAACCAAGACCGCGTCGTAAGGCTCATTCACCAAACTACCTTGGAAACCGAGACAGGCGCGCGCGTTGGGCCATTGCGGCGACGGCAACGCGCGTCACTGGTGGTGACAACAATGACCCCGACGGGATTTGAACCCGTGTTATCGGCGTGAAAGGCCGGTGTCCTAGACCAGGCTAGACGACGGGGCCGAGCGCGGACATAAATGCAAATGCCGTACCGGTGTATAATGGCGCGCCAGCCAACTCGTCAAGTGGAGGCCGCACAATGGGCTTGCGAACGATCGCTGGCCGGCTGGAGAATCCAGCCGATCGTGTGCCGACTTTTCCAGAGACAGGTGTCGGCAGACTCAAGATGGGCGTGAAATCAAAAAGAACGACTAAGTATCGCCGACAGCGCCATTGGTGTCCGTGTCTGCTTTGTCGCCGATTGTCATCTCGTTGCGGCGGATCGCGTCATAGACTTCGCGTCGATGGACCGGAATTTCCTTAGGAGCTTCCACTCCCAAGCGAACCTTATCGCCGCGAATTTCCACAACCACGATCGTGATGTCATTGTTGATGACAATACTCTCGTTCTTCTTGCGGGATAGTACCAACATAGCCATTCCTTCGATGTTGCTGCGGGCTTCCTGATTGTCTCCACAACCCCTGCATGAACCGGCGCCAGACTGCCACACTCGCCAGCACACACGCAACGTCCCCCTCCATCCGGGGATGTCACCGTCATCGTGCACGGGCGATTGCTACCTTTCACTCTACGAGTTCATCAAACAGAGTCAAGCTTCCGGAACCACCCGCTGAGGTATTTCTTGGATATCTTGGACTTGATCAACACAAGATGTTGGGCCTGGCTGCCTCGATCGGGGCATGTCAAGACGCTCAAATCAATCGAACTTGATTTATGTAAACTGAATGGAAGTAATCTGTTACCGCGGACAAGCCGTTCGCGACCGGCTTGCTAGCCACGTGCGTAGACGCGCATGTTCGTTGACGGGTCCTGCCGAATCGGTGGGCTACCGCCCGCAGCCGATAATCCGAAATTCTGTACCCGTTTCATCAGATTCTCAAATACCGGCCCCGGACGTGCCGTGGCAATGGGGCGTGGAACTGTGCGGCAGCCAGCCGATCTCACCGCTCACTTCGTGATTCCAGCGAATCTCGGCAGGCGTAAAGATGCATTACGTCAAGGCAGAGGAATTCAGTACCGGCGGACATCGCCGCACTCGAGATTGCGTGCCAATCGTCAGTTTCTCGCAGATTTTTTCCCATTGTCACGACTTGCGAAACGACGTGAATGCGGGCGCCGATGATGCGCCTGAAGCACGATTTCCGCTCGCGCAAGGTCGCACGCATCGTCGCTTGCGGCCCCAAGGGGGCTGTCTATAATACAAGAATCGAGGGGCAGGAAATCGCCACGCTCAATCGCCGCTTAACGGAGCCGCGGTTTTCAAGTGCCGGCCAACGGCGCCTCGGATCTGGCGAGTTAAGAGTGACAGGATCGCACGAGACAACGGTGATAGGATCTCACGAGTTAACGGTGATAGGATCTCACGATGGGCCGATGGTTTCGCGATATTTGGCAAGCTGTGTACACGGTCGCCTATGGCATGTGGATCACGATGCGTTACTGGTTGATCACGTATCGTCCCGAGCGTAAGACGTTTACCGAGCACTTCGAATACCCAGAGTTGCCAGTGCCTGTTGCAGCTCGCTATCGCGGATTCCATCGCTTCGACCTGACGACCTGCATCGCATGCGATCAGTGTGCCAAGGCCTGCCCGGTGGATTGCATCTATATTGGCAAAGAACGAGTGACCGGCGGCAAAGGGTTCCAGGTCACGGGTTTTACGATCGACTATTCGAAGTGCATGTTCTGCGCCTTGTGCGTGGAGCCTTGCCCGGTCGATTGCATTTTCATGGGTGCGACTCACGACTTGAGTTGCTATAGTCGTGACGGTTGCTTGGTCGATTTTGCTCGCCTGCCGGTGGACGTTGCCTGGGGCAGGGCAACGTTGAATCCGACTGCAGTGGCTGCCGCGAAAGTGATCGTGGAGCCGGTGCACGGCGGGCCCAACCAGTGAGAATTCAACCATGACCTCCGAGCCTAATCGTCCGCGTAAATTGTTTACCGTGGAACAGGCCAACGCGGCCCTGCCATTGGTTCGGGCTATCACGACGGATCTGGTTCGACTGTCGCGGGAACTGATCGAGCGCCGGGAACGTCTGGCACTGCTTTCGGCTGGACGCGATGCTTCGGCCAAAGATCCTTACACCGAAGAGCTAGCGCAGATCGAAGAAGAGCTCGACAAAGACAGCGACCAGTTGCGGGCGTACGTAGAAGAATTGCGCGCCTTGGGCGTTGAGCCCAAGAGCGGGCCCGAAGGGCTGGTCGACTTTCCTTCGATGATGGACGACCGCCTGGTTTATTTGTGCTGGAAACTCGGCGAGCCGGAGGTGCTTCACTGGCACGAATTGAACGCGGGCTTCGGCGGCCGCCAGTCGTTGATTGCCGGCAGTGTCGCCCAGGACACGTCCTCCCCCCAGGACGATTCTCTCTGAAATCGATTTCGAGATTACGGGACCCTGCCGGTTTTGCGGAGTCCTCGGCCCCAAATGGAACCGTGCCCGATTCCGTCGGTTGCGAAGCCAGCACTTGTGGCGGCCGCCAGCGCTCTCTATCAAAGTGGGCCGTTCTGGATCCATTGCAGGCTTGCCAGTTCCGCGTCTCGTTTCCTACAATACATCGATCGCAAGTGCCAGCGACGTGCGTTGTGCGGGCTCGCCGTGGCGTTGAGAGAGGCGTGTAGCCCGCCGTTTTCGATCTTTAGTCCGCCGCCCGTGGTGCGTAACGCGGTTTGCAAGAAGAATTCGCCAGGGCGTTCGGTTGTCGTTCTATCGTTACGGAAAGTGATTCTCGATCATGGCGTCTCCCACGACCATCGTAGCCTACCTGGCCCTCTTCGCGGCGGCGGGTTTCCTCTTTCTGTTCGCCACCCTGGTGGTCGGCCACTTTCTTCGGCCGCACGCCCCCAACGCGGAGAAACTCGAAGTCTACGAGTGCGGTGAGCCGACGATCGGTTCAAGCTTCGTGCAGTTCGACTTGCGGTTTTACGTCGTGGCGCTGCTGTTTATCATCTTCGACGTTGAAGTCGCGTTCTTCTTTCCCTGGGCCACGGTGTACGGCAAGGCGACGCATCTGATGGACCCGAATTTCGCCAAGGTAACGGCCCAGGGGCAACTAACGCCTGCGGCCGGGGCACTGTTCGAAGAATTGGGCGTCGATCGCCCGACGGTGCCGTCCTTGAGCGATGCACGAATCAAATCCCTCGGTTCGGGCCTGTCGGCCCAGAGACTAGGCGACCTGGCCGTCGAGGATCTGGCTCGAACGCTTGCGAAAATGTCGATTATCGACATCGGCGTTTTCTTTGCGGTGCTGTTGGTCGGCTTCGCCTACGTGTGGAAGCGCGGAGATCTCGACTGGGTGCGCGCGCTCGGCAATGAACGCGCAATGCAACCGTCGCGGGCGGCCCCCACCGTGGAAGAAGAGCCTGCATTAACGGCCTGATCGCTTGCCTCGAGCATAGCATTGCAACGCCGGTTGAATCACAGACAATAACTCCAAAGAATCATGACAGGACAAGCCTTTCTCGACCGATTGAAAAAACAGTTCGGCGATAAGATCACCGGCGCTAACCTCGCGGCCATCGATCCCTGGGTGGAAGTCGCGCCCGAGGGCCTGGTTCCGCTGTGCAAGTATTTGCGCGACGAGCCGGACCTGCGGTTCAGCATGCTCAATTGCATTTCAGGCGTTGACTATTTCGAAGTCGACCCGAAGAAAGCCGTCAAGAACGACTGGCAGCCGCACCTGGAAGTGGTGTACCACCTTTCGAGCCTGTCGACGAAAACCAGCCTCGTGTTGAAGGTCATTTTGCCGCGCTGGAAGAACGACAAACCGGGAGAATTGCCCGAGGTGCCGTCTGTCAGCGGCCTGTGGAGCACGGCCGATTGGCACGAGCGCGAGGTGTTCGATTTGGTGGGTGTGCGGTTTACGGGGCACCCCGACTTGCGGCGAATATTGTGTCCGGAGGACTGGGTCGGGCATCCGTTGAGAAAAGATTATGAAATGCCGTTGGAGTACCACGGCATCCGCGGCCGTTAGCGCCGTAACCCCCGATTCATCAAGGATAGGCATCCGACATCCATGGCCACGCAAGTAGACGATCCGCGAATCATCGAGTTCGACGTCCGAACCGACGAGATGCTTGTCAACATGGGCCCGCAACATCCCAGCACGCACGGCGTGCTGCGGTTGGTGCTGCGCACCGACGGCGAAGTCGTCTCGGAAGTGACTCCGCATATCGGCTATCTGCACCGCTGTGCCGAGAAAATTGGCGAAAACCTCACGCCGCGGCAGTGGATTCCATATACCGACCGGATGGATTACCTGGCCGGCATGAACATGAACCTCGGTTGGGCCCTGACGGTTGAGAAACTGATGAACCTGGAGTTGCCGGAGAAGGCCCGCCACCTGCGCGTGCTGATCGTCGAGCTCAACCGTATTGCGAGCCACCTGGTGGGGATGGGCGCCTACGGACTCGACCTGGGCACGTTCAGCCCGTTTCTGTACGCCTTTCGCGAACGCGAGAAGATTCTCGACCTTTTCGAGGAAGTCTGTGGCGCTCGGCTCACGTACAGCTACCTTACGGTCGGCGGCGCCACGGCCGACCTTCCGCCGGGCTGGCTGCAAAAGTGCGAGCGGTTTCTCCAGGAGCTCGAACCGGTGATTGACGAGTACCATGCCCTGTTGACCAGCAACGCGATCTTTGTCCGCCGCACGGCCGCAATCGGCATCCTCTCGCCGGAAAAGGCAGTCGATTTTGGCTGCACGGGCCCCGTGCTTCGCGGCAGTGGCGTCGATCGGGATCTGCGCCGCGACGGCGAGCAGCGATACACGGAAATGTACGACGGATACGCGTTCGAAGTGATTGTCGAGAAGGACGGACACTATCCCAAGGACCACGACTATCCCGCGGTGCCTGGTTCGACAGTGCTTGGTGACTGTTGGCACCGATTCTACGTGCGAATGTTGGAAGTCATGCAGTCGATCGATCTGGTCCGGCAGGCAATCGACCGCTACAGCCTGGCCCAAGGTTCGCATGGCGAGCCGGTCAAACTGACCGAAAAGCTCCCCAAAGGCGAGGTGTATATGGAAACCGAGGCACCACGGGGACAAATGGGCTTCTATCTCGTCAGCCTGGGCGGCTCCATTCCCTGGCGGGCCCGGGCGCGAAGCAGCTGCTTCTGCAACCTGTCGGTCACCCACCACCTGTGTCGCAGTTGCTTGATCGCCGACGTGCCGGCCATCGTGGGGTCGCTCGACATCGTCATGGGAGAAATCGACCGCTAGGCCGGGCCGATTTCCGGGCGTGACCGGTGGATCATCGATGCGTGTCAACGCGGATTTCGGGAGCTAAAAAGTTCGTGGGCAAGGGGCTTGTCGATCCAGGGTGGTTTGTGCGATATTTCACGATCTCAGGGCAAGGCTGCCAACGCGGTATCACCGGAGGTCTTGCGGCTTCGACGAGGTGCCGGCGGCGCTGCAGGCATGGAGATTCGTTAGACCGGGAGCGTTCTAGTTCAGGACGAGCGAGCGGTGGCTGAATTTCTTAAACAGTATCTCGCTCCCGAATGGCTGGCCTACGTTGTCGCCGCGTTGGTCCACTGCTTTCTGCTGATTAATCTCGTGGCGGTCGGCGCCCTGGCTTTTATCTGGCTGGAACGCAAAGTTTCGGGCCGCATCCAAGATCGCCTGGGTCCCACGCGCGTCGGCGGCAAGTTCGGCTGGTTGCAGACGCTGGCCGATGGCGTCAAGCTGGTCACCAAGGAAGACCTCATGCCCGAAGGCGCCGACGGCATGTTGTTTCGCGCCGCGCCCTACATCAGTTTTTGCGCCTCGTTCGCCGGTTATTTGGCGCTGCCGTTTGCCGATGGTTGGGTCGGCGCGCGGCTGAACGTGGCGGTGTTCTTCATCGTGGCGGTGCTGGGGCTGGAAGTGTTCGGCGTCATATTGGCCGGCTATGCATCGGCCTCGAAGTGGTCGCTCTTCGGAGCCATGCGCGAGGCGGCCCAGGTCGTCAGCTACGAAGTGCCGCTGGGCATGTGCGTCGTGGTGCCGGTCCTGATTGCCGGCACCATGGATTTGGCAACGATCAGCCAAATGCAGGCAAACTGGTTCAGCAGTTGGTTCGTGTTCCACGATCCGTTTACGTTCATTACGTTTTGGGTTTATTTCACGTGCGCCACCGCCAGCGTCAATCGAGCCCCGTTCGATCTGGCGGAGGCGGAAAGCGAATTGGTGGCCGGCTTCCACACGGAATACTCGGGCTTGCGGTGGAGCATTTTCTTCATGGCCGAATATGGCTCGATGTTCGCCGTCAGCGGGTTGGCCGCGATCTTATTCTTCGGCGGCTGGAACGGACCTGTTCCGCTGACGCATTGGCTTGGCCTGGCCGACGCTTCGAACCCGTTGTTGCACTACCTGGGCAACCTGATGGGTTTAATCAACTTCATGGGCAAGTGCGTGTTGGGCGTCACGTTCATGATGTGGGTTCGCTGGACGCTGCCCCGTCTGCGCATTGATCAGGTGATGACCACCTGCCTGAAATACTGCACACCGATAGCCGCGGTGATGTTCATCGGCGCGACGCTGTGGACGTATTGGCTGCCGGGTGGATTGTTCTTGCCGCGGAAACCGTATGGGCTGGTGCGAGAGGGGCAAATGCTTGAAATCTCTTCCTCGCCGGCGACGTCGGACGAAGCGGGTTCGGTGGTCCGAGTCGCCCGCGCGAACGCGGGAGGTGATTGACGTGGAACCCATCAATTGGCATTCGTTCTTCTTTCTGTTATCCAGCCTCGTGGCTTGTGTGTTCGCACTCGGCGTGGCGCTGTCGAGCAATATTGTCCGGATGGCGTTTTATCTGGTGCTTTCGCTGGCGGCGACCGCGGGTTTGTTCTTTTTGGCCGGGGCCGATTTTGTCGGCGCGATGCAGTTGATGATTTACGTCGGCGGCACGCTGGTGTTATTGATTTTCGGTGTCATGCTCACCGCCAAGGGGCCGTTCATCACGATGAAGACCTCGGCGGGAGAGTGGATTCTAAGCGCCGTCGTCGGAGGTTCGCTCTTGGCCATGCTGCTCTCTGCGGCAACCAGCGTCCAGGATTGGCAAACCACTTACGAACCACCGGCCGAAGCGCGCGTGACCGCGACGCGCCTGGGGATGGGCTTGCTCGGCGCCCGAGTGGACCAACTCGACGAGCCAGACGCCGCGCAGCGGGCGGGAATGTCGGGATATCTGTTGCCGTTTGAAATTGTTTCCGTTCACCTGCTGGTCGTGTTGATCGGCGCCGCTTATTTGGCCCGGCCCAAGAAGCGTATGGTCAGCAGCGCGGACAGGCCTTGATAACGATGTTCGACGCGTGCATTGCGGTGCGCGTAAAAGTGCCATGAATTTACTAACTCAACCTATCGGCGTGTCGCACTACCTGATCGTGGGCGCCTTTTTGTTTGTCACCGGCGTGGTCTGCATGGCCACCAAGCGCAATGCGCTGGGCGTGTTGATGGGAATCGAACTGGTGCTCAATGGCGCGAACGTCAACTTCGTGGCGTTCGGCAGCGAGTATTTGCGGCCCGACACGCTGGGCATCGGTTTGGACGGCCAATTGGTGGCCCTGTTCGTGATCGTGCTGGCCGCGGCCGAAGCCGCCGTGGCGCTGGCCATTACCCTGAACTTCTATAACAACCACGCCACGGTCGACGTCGATCAGGCAAACGAGCTCAAAGGCTGATGGATCCTGTCTCAACACTTCCCAAGTTGCTCGGGCTGGCATGGCTGCTGCCGCTGGTCTCCTTCACGTTGATCGTGTTTTTCGGTCCGCGGATGGGAAAGTCCGGATCGAAGGCCGGCTACCTGGCGACGGGCGCCATCCTGGCCTCTTGCGTGTTGTCATTGTTCGCGCTGTTTTTCGTGTGGCTGCCCGGCTACGGCCTGCCGGCGCCGGCCCACCACCAGGCGGCGGCCGAGAGCTCGCACGAAGCACCCGCTGGCACGGCGCACGACGCGGCCCCCAGCGTCAAAGCCATCACGGGCGATTGGTACACGCTGGGCAAGTTCGGCTCGCTGCGGATCACGATCGGCTATTACATCGACTCCCTGACCATGTTGATGTTCTCGATGGTCACGGTCATTGCCACGTGCATCCACTTCTATGCCTACGGCTACATGCACTATGAGCTGCACGAAGTGGTCGATCACGAAGTCAAGCTTCCCAACGGGCAACACTTGCATCGCCGCGGACGGTTTCATCGCTTTTTTCAATATATGTCGCTGTTTTGCTTCAGCATGTTGGGCATCGTGATCGCAGGCAATATCGCGATGGTGTTCGTTTTCTGGGAACTGGTCGGCATCTGCTCCTATTTTCTGATTGGGTTCTACATTGAGCGCAAAAGCGCTTGTGTGGCCGCGAACAAAGCGTTTATCGTTAACCGCGTCGGCGACTTCGGCATGATCATCGGCATGATGATCTTTTTCGGGACCCTGGGCACGTTCGCATTCGGCGACATCGACACCGACGGAGACGGCAAGCCGGAGCCGGGCCTGTTCAGCCTGGTGCGCAGCGAAGAAAACCATCATGCGCTGGCAACGCCCGACGGGATGATCAAAGCGGCCGCGGCCGCTGAAATTGGACGCGGCGTAGTGCCCACCGCCGAACAAATCCAGGCCTGGCGTGAAGACATCAGTCCGGGCAGCCCTGGCCGCTACGCCTATTGGCTGTTGATTACCGCAGGCTTGGGCATTTTTTGTGGATGCGTGGGCAAAAGTGCGCAATTTCCGCTGCATGTGTGGCTTCCCGACGCCATGGAAGGCCCCACGCCCGTGAGCGCTCTGGTGCACTCGGCCACGATGGTCGCGGCCGGCGTGTATCTGGTCGGTCGGTTCTATCCGATGTTCGCGCCGGAAGTCTTGCTCGTGATTGCCGTGATCGGTTGCATTACGCTTTTCGTGGCGGCCACGATTGCCATCACGGCCACCGACATCAAGCGCGTGCTGGCCTATTCGACGGTCAGCCAATTGGGCTACATGATGTTGGCCCTGGGCGTCGGCGGCTGGGCCGCCGGCATGTTCCATCTGATCACGCACGCCTTCTTCAAGAGCCTGTTGTTCATGTGTTCCGGCTCGGTGATTCACGCTTGCCACACCAATGAAATGACAAAAATGGGCGGCCTGCGGAAGAAGATGCCGTGGACCGCGTACACGATGCTGGCCGGCTGTCTGGCGATTATGGGGGCCGGCATTCCGTTTTCGATTGGACTGAGCGGCCACTATTCGAAGGACGCGATTTTGGCGCAGGCACTCTCCTTCAAGGCCGGCAATCCGTTCTACGGCTGGTTGTTTTACGTGGCGGCCGGGGGCGCGGCGATCACGGCCTTCTACATGTTCCGGCTGTGGTTCATGACGTTTGCCGGCACGCCGCGAGACCATCACATCTACGAACATGCCCACGAATCGCCCAAGGTGATGTACTATCCGCTCGTGATGTTGTCCGTTTTTGCCGTTGGGATTGGCTGGAGTGTGGAGCGTTTCGGCATTCAGCCGCTATTGGAACAGACGCGACCGGCGGGAATCCTGGCGATGAGCAACGGCGTGCTGATGCCCGATTTAGTGTATCCGAGCGAACACGCGTCGCACCTCGATGAATTCCACGGTCCCTCGACGTACGTAGCCACGGCGACGGCGCTGTGCGGGTTTCTACTGGCGGTCGTGTTCTATGGGCTGCGCATTCTGGATCCGAACGAAGTCCGCAACCAGTTCCAGTTGATTTACCGGTTCCTGATCCACAAGTGGTATTTCGACGAGCTGTATGACGCGATTTTTGTTCAGCCGCTGCTGTTTGTTGCTCGCCGCGTGGCTGATTTCGACAAAAAGGTGATCGACGTGTTCATTGATAAGCTGGCTCTGGTGACGCGGATGGTTGCCGGCCTGGACGATTTGATTGACCGCTATTTCGTCGATGGTTTTGTGAATTCCGCGGCTGCCGGGATCTACGGCGTCGGAACATGGTTCCATGGTGCTGAAACCGGCAAGCTACGACAATACGTGATGTTCATCGTCATCGGCACGGTGGCATTGTTTGTTTTGATTTCCTTTTATTTGAACTCCACGTTGGCAGGATTCTGAGGCACGTGCTCCGGCGAGATTTGCCGCCGGCGCGACAAAACTGCGGAGAGCTCGCCTCGGGATCTATTTTTCTTGGAATACGCGACCATGGAATCGACCTACGTAACGCTCTTGAGCCTGATCGTCTTTTTGCCCACCGCCGGCGCGTTGGCGCTGGCATTTTTTCCGCGCGAAAAGACCGACGCGATGAAAACGTTCTCGCTGGTCGTCACGGCGGTCGTGTTCTTGCTCACCGTGATCATGGCCCTGCCCGGCCAAGGGGGCGGTTGGCAGTTCGACGCCGCCGTTTCTGAAATGCAAAAAGTGTTTTCGCTCGACTGGATCCCCAGCTTCAATATTCGCTACTTCATGGGCCTGGACGGCATCAGTTTTCCGCTGTTGTTGTTGACCACGTTTATCACGATGTTATCCATGGGCGCCAGTTGGCCGATCCAGAAGCACGTTAAAGCCTACTGTATTTTGTTTTTGCTATTGGAAACCGGCATGCTCGGCGTCTTCTTGGCGCTTGATTTCTTCCTGTTCTACGTGTTTTGGGAAGTCATGTTGCTGCCGATGTACTTTTTGATCGGCGTATGGGGCGGCCCGCGTCGCGAATATGCCGCCATCAAGTTCTTTCTCTACACGCTGTTGGGCAGCGTGTTCATGCTAATCGCGATTCTGATGCTCTACTTCGCCAGCGATCTGAAGCTGCTCTCCGACAAGCAACTTGTCGTGGCCAACGTGGTCAGTTCGTACGTCGACCAGGCGGCACAGGCCGAGCAAATCGCGGCGTTGCGGGCCCAGCCCCAGCCGATCCACACCTTCAATATTCTGGCCCTGCAACAGTTGGGACAACACACCGACGCCTTTGACACCATCATCCTGGGCAAGAGCCTGCAATGGTGGGCTTTCCTGCTGCTGCTCTTGGGCTTCGTGATCAAAGTTCCCTCGGTGCCCTTGCACACCTGGCTGCCCGACGCGCACGTCGAGGCCCCCACGCCGATCTCCATGATCCTGGCCGGCGTGCTGTTGAAAATGGGCGGCTATGGGATCATTCGCATTTGCTATCCAATCTGTCCGCATGCCGGATACGACCTGGCCTATTTCGTGTGCCTGCTGGGCGTGGTGAGCATGGTGTATGGCGGCTTCGCGGCCTTGGCGCAAAAGGACTTCAAGCGGCTCGTGGCCTACAGCTCGGTGAGCCACATGGGCTACGTCGTGCTGGGCATCGGCGTGTGGAGCGCGGTGGCCGGCAACCAATTCAATGCCGACGCCTGGAAGATGGGCATGAATGGCGCCATGTTCCAGATGATCGCTCACGGCATCAGCTCGTCTGGCATGTTCTTCATGGTCGGCGTGATTTACGACCGCGTGCACCATCGCAACCTCGATCAGTTCGGTGGGCTGTTCGCCAAGATGCCGGTCTATTCCGGCCTGGCGATCGGCATCTTCTTCGCCGGCTTGGGGTTGCCCGGTCTGTGCGGGTTTATCGGTGAAGTCTTCGTCACGCTTTCGGTGTGGAACTACAGCCATGCGTTGGCGGTGATTTCTGCCTCGGTAGTCATCATCACCGCGGCGTACATCTTGTGGACGTTACAGCGGGTGTACTTGGGACCCGAATACCGTGGCCCGCACGGCGACCATTTGCACCCGATGACAATCCGCGAACTGGCGATAGTCGCGCCGCTGTTGGTTTTCGCGATCGTCTTTGGCGTTTATCCACAAGCCGTTTTTCACTACATGACTCCCAGCGTCGACCGTACGGTGGATGACCTGGCTGCCTGGACCAGGATGGAAGCGACATCGTCCCCCAGCACCGCTGACGACGCGCAGGAGCGCGAAGCGTCCATAGCGCAGCAATAGACCTCGACCTAACATTACCGCGTCGGACCATCGCCGGGTGAAAGCCTCGCGGCGGCCGGAAACAGAAAAGCAAAAGTCGTGCACCGAATCGATCCGTTTACCGATCTTGTCAACAGCTTGGTCAGCGACACGCTGGCCAGCACTGCCGGATTCCAGGGCGAATTGACGTTGTGCGCGACGATTGTACTTATTCTCTTGCTGCGGATTTCGAACCTGACGAGCCGGATCGATTCGTTCTACGTGATGCTTCTTGGATCGGCCACGGCTTTGTATCTGGCCGGGCCGTGGCATCCGGTCGAACATCCTACGGAGCTGTTTACCGGGCTTTTGATCTACGACTCGTTCACGGTCTACTTTCGCACGTTGCTGTTTTTGTTTGCGGTGCTGTTTGCCATTTTCACGCGGATCTCCGGCATACCGGATCGGGACGCCGCTCCCGATGCTTATGCACTGGTGCTGGGCGCGACGCTGGGCATGTGCATCATGGCGTCGGCCAATCACTTGTTGATGATTTTCTTGGGTGTGGAAATGGCCAGCGTGCCTTCCTACGCTTTGGCCGGTCTGACGAAGGGCCGCCGCAAGAGCAGCGAAGCGGCCCTCAAGTACGCCGTCTATGGCGCCGGCGCCGCGGGCATCATGCTCTACGGCCTGAGTCTCTTGGCCGGGGTGCTTGGGTCATTGCATCTGCCTACTATGGCGGTTCGTTTGGCCGATTTGCTGCAACCGACCAACTTGGAGCAGGGAATCGGCGCCGACACGCACATGGTGTTGGCACTGGCCGGGTTGATGGTGCTGGTGGGCGTCGCGTTCAAGCTTTCGGCTGTGCCGTTCCATTTTTGGTGTCCCGACGTGTTCGAGGGCGCCAGTGCTGAGATCAATGCATTTCTTTCGGTCGCTTCGAAGGCGGCCGCGTTGGCGCTGTTGGCCCGCGTGGCGATTGGGTTCGGTTACATCCCCGAGCCACCGGTTCCGCAAGAACACGTAGCACTTTTCAATGTGGCCGAAGGGGACGTAGCAGCGACGGCCGACCAGGGCGCTGCGGGACCCGCGGCGCCGGCGCACGATCGGGCCGCGCAAATCGAGGCCCTTGCTCCGGCCCGTGATTTTCTGTGGCGGGTGTTGGCCTTTACTGCCGTCATCACCTGCACGTTCGGCAACCTGGCGGCCTACGGCCAGACGAACATCAAGCGTCTGCTGGCCTATTCCACGATCGCGCAGGCCGGCTACATGATCATGCCGGTCCCCGCGGCCATGGTATTGGCCGATTCCGATCCGCAGGCCGCCCGGGCCGCGATGGGGGCGATGGCCTTTTATGCCGGCGTATATTTGTTTATGAACCTGGGCGCTTTCGCGGTGGTGGCTTTCTTGCGCAATGTAATGCACAGCGAGGAAATCGCCGACTACGCGGGCCTGGTTCGCCGAGCGCCGATCGTGGCCGTCTGTTTTTCTGTCATTCTGGTGAGCCTGATTGGGTTGCCGCCGTTGGCCGGATTCGCCGGCAAACTGCTGATCTTTTCCTACCTTGTGCAGGCCAAACTTTGGACCGTGCTGGTCATCGCCGGTTTGAATACCGCGATCAGTCTGTATTATTACTTGCGGGTCGTGAAGATCATGACGTTCGACCCAGAGCCCGAAAACCGTCTTCCGGTCAATTTATCGTTCATTCCCGGCACTTACGTGGTGCTGATCAGTCTGCCGCTGTTCATTCTGGGCATCTGGTGGAACAATTTGAATGAACTAGCCACTGCGGCCGCAAGACACTTGTTCTAGCCCGATACTAATACACGAATCTCTTGGCGCATGAGCAAACTCGGCACCCTTCACGTACTCAATCGGCTGCTGACGGTCTTGTACCGTTCGCTGCCGATGTATTTGACGTATGCCTCGCCTTGGATCCACCGCGGCGACGAAGTAGCGATGGCTGCCCTGCGGCACATCGTAGAAGATCAAAAACAACTTGCAGCTCGAATTGGCCAATTCCTTCTGGCTCACCACGGCCCGATCGAGATGGGCGAATATCCGCTTGACTTCCCAGACATGAACGACCTGTCGCTGGACTTCTTGATTACCCGGCTGGTGGAGTGCCAAAAGCATGACGTAGCCGCCATTGAACTGTGCGTGGCCGAGTTGCAAGGCGATCGCCAGGCCGCGAGCTTGGCCGAAGAAGCCCTAGGGGCTGCCCGCGGACACCTGGAAACGCTGGAAGAGTTGGCCGGCCAGGTGGCCAAAGCCGGCTCCTAGCCGCGCAAGTTGTTTAACGCGCGATTTGACCAGCAGCCCGCATTTTCGTTTCACGGCACGGTTAGATCATGCCACTGGTCGACACGCACGCCCACCTGGACCAAGAGGAATTCGATGCCGATCGCGAGGCCGTTATTGAGCGGGCCCATGCGGCAGGGGTGGAGGCAATTCTCACAGTCGGCGTGACGGCCGCTTCGAGCCTCGCCGTGGTGACGTTAGCCGCCCAGCACCGCCAGGTCTTCGCTGCCGTGGGCATCCAGCCGAATTACGCGGCCCAGGCCGCCCCGGACGACTGGGACCGCGTGGTCGAACTCGCAAAGCGGACGAAAGTGGTCGCCTTGGGCGAAACGGGACTCGACCGCCATTGGGACTACTCGCCGCTGGACGTTCAACAAGACTATTTCGACCGTCATCTGCGGCTTTCCCAAGAGCTCGACCTTCCGTTTATCGTGCACACGCGCGAAAGCGACGCGGAAGTGCTGGAAATGCTGCGCGAGGCGCGGCGGCGCGGGCCGCTTCGCGGCGTGATGCACTCGTTTTCCGGCACGGCGGAAACCGCGTCCGAGTGTGTTGCCCTGGGACTTTACGTCAGTTTTGCGGGCATGGTAACGTTCAAAAAATCAGATGATTTGCGTGGTGTGGCCGCAACCATCCCACCCGACTGGATCCTGGTCGAGACCGACAGCCCTTACCTTTCGCCCCAACCGCTGCGTGGCCGTCGGAACGAGCCGGCCCACTTAGTGCACACCGCCACGTGCCTGGCCGAGGTTCGCGGCCAAAGCGACAAGGAATTCTTCGCCCAAACAACGGCCAACGCACGGGCCCTGTTTCGACTGGACAATCGAAAAGAATAGTCGGTTCAGTCCGTGCGCCGCACGTACTTGACATTCTCCAAGAGGTTCCGAGAGAATTACTACGACCCTGAGCAGGGATCCCTCTGCGGTCCGTCCCATTTGAAACTACTGCATTGTCTCCAACCGCCAGGCTCCGCATGGTCGCGATTGCCGACGCCAAACGCCATGCCGCCCAGATCGTCAGGCGGTTGAAGGCGGCCTATCCCGACGCCCACTGCGCGCTGGATTTCAAAACGCCCCTGCAACTGCTGGTGGCCACGATCCTTTCGGCCCAGTGTACGGACACGCGGGTCAACATCGTCACTAAGGATCTATTTCGCAAGTATCCCGATGCGCGGGCTTTTGCCGCGGCCAGGTTGTCTGATTTGGAGCGGGCCATCCGCAGCACGGGCTTTTTTCGCAACAAGGCCAAGAACATAAGGGCCTGCTGTGAGACGCTGAGAGACCAATACCTTGGCCAGATTCCGCAGGCCCTTGATCAATTAGTCAAGTTGCCCGGCGTCGGACGCAAAACGGCCAACGTCGTGTTGGGCACTGCGTTCGCCATTCCGACCGGGGTGGTCGTCGATACGCACGTCGCCCGGCTCAGCCGGCGGCTGGGCATGACCCGCGCCACCGATCCGGTAAAAATCGAGCGCGACCTGATCGAGCAGTTGCCCAAGCGTGCCTGGATCGATTTCGGACATCGCATGATCGCCCACGGCCGGCGCGTCTGCGTGGCTCGCAAGCCGAAATGTGATCTTTGTCCGCTGAACGATTTCTGCCCTCGGATAGGAGTGGCGGACCGATCTTGAGGCCCTTGTTCCGTTTTTCGAGACCCTCAACCATATAACTGCCGAGTGATCATGATCCTCTCCGGCCATCAGATTCGCCGAAACCTGGGCACGAACATCGTAATCGATCCGTTCAACGAGGCGAATCTCAATCCCAATAGTTACAATTTGACGCTCCACAATGAATTGATGACCTATGAGGAAGTCGTGCTCGATATGGCCAAGCCGAATCGAGTGCGGCGCATCACGATTCCGCCCGAGGGTCTCGTGCTGGGCCCAAGCCAACTTTATTTGGGGCGCACCGTCGAACGGACCGAGACGCACCAACTGGTGCCGATGATCGAGGGCCGCTCGTCGATCGGTCGCTTGGGCCTGTTTGTGCACGTGACGGCTGGGTTCGGCGACGTCGGCTTTTGCGGCTATTGGACTTTGGAGATGTTCGCCGTGCAGCCGGTGCGCATTTATCCCGGCGTGCCGATTTGCCAGATTTTCTATCATGAAATCAACGGCCCCATCACCGAGTACTCCAGCGATAAGTACCAGCACAATCGCGATATTCAGCCAAGCCTGATGTTCAAAGAGCTGAATCCCGACTCGGAAAAAGACCCGCAACTCAAGCTCAACTTTGGCATGGAGCGATCGCACCGCTGAAAACTCGGCCAATCCAAACTCGCCATTCTCGTGGCAGAATCCACAGGTCTTAACCCCGTTTTCATCTCAAGAGCAGTCTTCAATCGCAAGGAAACACGTCGATGCAGGTCGACCTACAGGGGCACGTGGCGCTGGTAACCGGTGGAGCGCAAGGTATCGGCCGGGCGATCGTCGAACGCCTGGCCGAAAACGGCGCGGCCGTGGCCATTCTCGACATCGAACAAGAGTCGGCCCAGCGCACGGCCGACGAAGTTGCCGCCGGCGGAAAACGGGTCATCGCGCTTGCTGGCGACGTTGCCAATCCGGCGCAATTGGCAACGGTGGAAAAGGAAATCGTCCAGCGCTTGGGCCCGATCGACATTCTGGTCAACAACGCCGGCATCAACACGCTCAAAGAACGTCGTCCAATCCACGAGTATGCCCAGAGCGACTGGGATCGTATCTTGCAAGTCGATTTGACCGGCGTGTTTGTCGTCACCAAGGCGA
>JBGQKM010000081.1:0-19817 GCA_041499515.1 Planctomycetia bacterium
GCGGCCGATCGTCTTGATGGAACGCCCCTCGTGCCGTGGCGGCCAGGCAATACAGTGAGTAGATGTTGTCCACTCGAGGACACACTTCCACTGGAGACCGATTGCGACGAGGCAGACCCAGCGGCGGGCTGGTGCACCAACAGCAGGCCCGAATTCGTGGTCGGCTGCGTGCCGGATGTCGGGGCTGCCACGACAGTCAGGGGAACTGCCAGTGCCGCCTGCGTCGAGCCGGTGTACGTCCAATTGAGTATGTTTTGGACCGCCGTGAGCCCGCCGGTTCCGCCGGTAAGGCCAACGTAGGCCGTGCTGGCACCGACAATGGTTGGGATGTTCACCGTGTAGGTTTGCGTGGCGGCGGCCAGCGTCACGGTATCGGTGATCGTGACCTGTAGCGTGGTCCCGGCATAGGTCATGTTGACTCGGAAGACGTGGCCGCTGTGCAAGTCGATGCCGGTGCCGGTGAGATTGATCGAGTTGGCCGACGTGGGGAGGGCGCCGTTGGTGTATAGACCGGTGGAATTAGGGCCCTCGCCGGCGTTGTTGAACAGGTCGAACTTGACGGCCACGCTTTTCGTGATTCCGCCGTAGCCCAAGTTGCCTCCCGAACCTCCTCTGGCCGTGGTTGCAACTCCTTGAATCGTGAAGGTTAGGCCGTCGGCGGTAGAACTGGTGCCAGGCAGCAATTGGAAAGCGAACTGCGTGGTGAAGCTAGTCACGCCGACCTTCGTCGACGCAAAAATGCTGGCCGCCTCGCTGGCGCCGCCATCGGTCAGTTGCAAATTCGTTCCGACAATTTTTGCCGAGGCCCCATTGAAAGCGAATTGGCTGGCCGTTCCGGCAAATCCGTTGGGAAAGTTGAGGGTCGGCGTGACGGCCACCGTGTCGGTGTCGGTGGCACTGTTATTTGCCGGGTTGCTGTCGGTCACACTGGCCGGCGCGGTGACGGTCGCCGTGTTTGCCAACGTTCCTGTCGCCGCCGCGCTGAGCGTGGCGTGAACGGTGTAAGTGATCTTGCTGCCGGAAGGCAGATTCGCCGTGTCGTTGATGTTGCCGCTGCCACTGGCCGCAAAGCCCGTGGCTCCGCCGGTCGCCACGGCGGTGAATGTCAGGCCGGTCAGCGCGGCGGGAAACGTGTCGGCCACGGCGGCGCCGGTCACGTTGTTCGGCCCGGCATTCGTGGCCACGATCGTGTAGGTCAGTAGCGCGCCCGGCGCGGCGTTCGTCTGGCCGTCGGTGTTCGTGATCTGCAAGTCGGTCTGCGGCGTGCTGGCCACCGTGTCGGTGTCGGTGGCACTGTTGTTTGCCGGATTGGTGTCGGTCACGCCGGCCGGCGCGGTGACGGACGCTGTGTTTGCCAACGTTCCGGTGGCCGCCGCGCTGAGCGTGGCTTGAACGGTGTAAGTGATTGTGCTGCCGGAGGGCAGGTTCACCGTGTCGCTGATATTGCCACTGCCACTAGCCGTAAAGCCCGTGGCTCCGCCAGTCGCCACGGCGGTGAATGTCACGCCGGTAAGCGTGGCGGGAAACGCGTCGGCCACGCTGACGCCGGTCACGTCGTTGGGCCCCGCATTCGTGGCCACGATCGTGTAGGTCAGTAGCGCGCCCGGCGCGGCGTTCGTCTGGCCGTCGGTGTTCGTGATCTGCAAGTCGGTCTGCGGCGTGACGGCCCCCGGTGCATACGTCCAATTGAGCACGTTTTGGATCGCCGTTAGTCCCCCGGTGCCACCGGTAAAGCCCACGAATGCGGTGCTGGCGCCCACGATGGTCGGAATATTCACTGGATAGGACTGGGTCGCGGCGGCCATTGTCACGGTGTCAGTGATCGTCACTTTGAGCGTAGTTCCGTCGTAGATCATGGCGGCATTGAATATGTGGCCGCTGTGCAGGTCGATGCCGGTTCCAGTGAGATTGATTGAGTTAATCGCGTTTGGCTGCGCGCCATTCGTGTAAAGGCCGGTGGAATCAGGGCCTTCGCCGGCGTTGTTGAACAGGTCAAACTTCACGGCCACGCTGTTGATGATGGTAGTCGCGTAACCCAAGGCACCACCGGAGCCACCCAGTGCGTTGAGTCCGAGTCTTTGGATCGTGAACGTTATGCCGTCGGCCGTGGGACTGGTGCCGGCAAGCAACTGGAAGTTGAATTGCGTGGAGAACTGCGCGACGTTCACCGGCGTGAGCGCAAAGATCGAGGCCGCTTCGTTGGCGCCTCCATCGGTCAGTTGCAGATTCGAGCCGACGATCTTGGCCGGCGTTCCATTGAAGCTGAACTGGCCGGCCGCGCCGGCGAATCCGTTGGGGAAGCTCAGCGTGGGGACGGTTCCGATCGTATCGGTGTCGGTAGCGCTGTTGTTGGCGGAAACGGGGTCAATGATGCCGGCCGGCACACCGACCGTGGCGGTGTTCGTTAACGTGCCAGTCGCCGCGGCGCTGAGCGTGGCTTGAACGGTGTAGGTGATCGTACTGCCGGAAGGCAAGTTCGCCGTGTCGTTGATGTTGCCGCTGCCACTGGCCGAAAAGCCCGTGGCTCCGCCGGTCGCGGCGGCGGTGAATGTCACGCCGCTCAGCGTGGCGGGAAACGTGTCGGCCACGCCGGCGCCGGTCACGTCGTTGGGTCCGGCATTCGAGACCACGATCGTGTAGGTCAGCAGCGCGCCCGGCGCGGCGTTTGTCTGGCCGTCGGTGTTCGTGATCTGCAGGTCAGCCTGCGGTGCCACCGTGTCGGTGTCGGTGGCACTGTTGTTTGCCAGATTGTTGTCGGTCACGCCGGCCGGAACCCCGACCGTGGCGGTGTTTGCTAACGTTCCAGTCGCCGCGGCGCTGAGCGTGGCTTGGACGGTGTAGGTGATCGTGCTGCCGGAAGGCAAGTTCGCCGTGTCGTTGATATCTCCGCTGCCGCTGGCCGTAAAGCCGGCGGCTCCGCCGGTCGCGGCGGCGGTAAATGTCACGCCGCTCAGCGTGCCAGGAAACGTGTCGGCCACGCCGGCGCCGGTCACGCCGTTGGGTCCGGCATTCGAGACCACGATCGTGTACGTCAGCGGCGCGCCCGGCGCGGCGTTCGTCTGGCCGTCGGTGTTCGTGATCTGCAGGTCAGCCTGCGGCGGCCCAATTGAGTTGGTGGTGATGCCGATGCTTCCGTAGCCAGCGGCGCCGAGGGCGTCGAATGCCTGGATGTGATAGTTGTAGAGCGTGCTCGGTTGCAGATTCGAATCGGCGAAACTATCCGTACTGGTGCCGTTGGCTGGCAGTGTGGCCACCAGGCCAAATGCGCCGGAACCGGTTTGACGATAGACATGGAAACCCGTTTCGTTCGTCGAATTGTCATTCCAGGTTAGCGTGGCCGAAGTCGTGCCAACGCTCACGGCTTGAACGTTCGACGGCGCCGCCGGCAGCAAGTTCGGCAGCAGTCCATAGGCAACCAGCTTGCCCGATGTACCCACGTAAACCTTGGCGTTGGCTTCAATCGGCGCGGCGAATTTCACGGCAAAGCCGAGGCTGTCGCGGCTATTGGCCGCCTGGGCACTGGTATACAACAGAGTGCCGAAGCTGTTGGCGTCATAGGCCCGCAACTGGTTCGATTTTTTTTCGACGGTCCAGGTCACGCCGTTGGTGCTTCCATCGGCCGAAACGATGGGAGTCGCACCGGGGAAAAAGTAGTTATCGGCCGCGGCCGAAATCGAGGTGGGGGTCGTCGACAACGTGGCGTTGGAGATCGAAAAGCTCTTGGCCAGTCCGCCGGCGGCTGGAAGCGAGTTGGCGCTTTCCACGTAGTAGATCGTGTTGTTGTAGAAGGCGGGCGTGTCGAAAGAGCCGCGCAGCGCGCCGTCCACCTCTTGCACGACGTGATTGCCGGCCGGATCGAAATGGCCCATGTTGTCTCGATCGATCAGGAAAATCGTCCCGTCCTTGCCTCCGCCCACGAGCAAATGCGGATGCAGTGGCGTGCCGACCGAATCGGGCAACAACAGCGGAGCGCCGGATCCGACGTCGATGTCCGCCCTTCGCAAGGCGTCCTGGTTGAATTGCGTGAAGTAGTCGGCGACCTTGAACCCCCAGCCGTTTTGGTTCATGTTCGCGATGTTGGTCGTGGGGTCGAGCACCAGCTTGACGAACGAATCGCCGTAGTCACCCTTGTTCGGGAAACCGGCCGCGTTGAGCGTGCTGTCGAATGTGCCGTTGCCCGTCATGAAGTATAAGGCGCCGCTTGCGTCGACCGCGATCCGCCCGCCGGACTGCCAGACGGCCGCCTGGCCGCCATTGGGCGCGTTGCCATTGGGCGCGGCGTTGAACACGCCGTCGAGCGCCAGCGTCTGAGCGTTGTACCCCAGCACCCAGCCGTAATAGGGCGTGACGTCGCCGTTGGAGCCAAAAGCGACGTAAATGTCGCCGTTGGCGAAGGTCAGTGCCGGCCGTTGGAGTTGGCGCAGGGCATTGAAGTGCACGGTCGTGCTGCCGTCGCCGGTGCCATTGATCACCGGGCCGCTCACGATGGTGAAAGTCGGCGTCGCGGAGGTCGCGTTGTTGCAAATCACATCGCCAATGACGGCCGGCCCTCCAAGCGTTTCGTTGCCTGTGGTCACGTCGATCGCGTGCAGGCGGTAGATGTAATGCGTGTTGGTTCCGACGACTTCCTTGGTCTTGGCGGTCAAGTACAGCGTGTTCGTCGCGGGATCGATGACCGGCGTGCTGGTGATGCCGATCATCGGCGACAAGTCCGCGGCCCCAACGTCGGCGGCGGGTACCGGGACGACCGACGTCACACCGGGCCCTGGCGTGAGGAAGCTGTCCTTCCACAACTGCGCGCCGGTGTCCGCATCGATGGCATACAGACTGTCGTTTTCCGTGGCCTGATAGACCACGTTGTGCAGGCCGCTGACAGTGGGCGTACTGATATTGACGCCTGCCATGTACAGGGGCGAGGAATAGGCCTGGCCGTCGGTGGTCGCGGAGAACAGTTTGCCGAACGTGTTCACATTCACGTTGCTCGGCGTCAGATACGTTTCGCCGAGGTTTTGGCCGATGCTCGCGTTGTCATAGTGATACGTCAGCACATTGACCGACAATAGGCTCCGCGATTCCAACGGCTCAAGCTGCAATCTTCGATGTACACGGCCCGTTGAACAGTGGACAATCTTCTTGTTCTGTCGGGCCGGGCTGATTTTCATATTCACTTCTTTCTCGCGGAGTTAGTGCAGCTTCGAAGACTTTATGGCGGCGAGGACGGATCGGCGAGCCCCGCCATCACGGCAATCGGTGGCGGTCGATCTTGCCGGTCGGCGTGCGCGGCAGCGCGTCGACGAGTGTAATCATCTGTGGCCGTTTGTAGTAGACGAGCTGTCGCTCGCAGTGCGCGCGGACCTGAGCCTCCGAAAGATCCCCTGGGGTGGCAACGACGGCCTTCACGACCTGCATTCCCCAGCGATGCTGGCCGCCGTAGACTTTGACTTCCAAGACACCCGGTAATTGCGCGATCACCTCTTCGACTTCGCACGGCACGACCTTCAAACCAGACATATTGATCACCTCGCTGTCGCGGCCGCGGAGGTGGATGGTTCCGTCGTCGTCGATCCCTGCCAGATCGCCGGTTTCGAACCAGCCGTCCCGCGCCGGGCTGGTGATTTGGCCCCGATCGTCGAGATAGCCGGCAAAGAGCGAACGGGATCGCACGAATAGCTTGCCCGTGTCCGACCCCAGTGCTTCGGTCTCCTGCGAACGACGGACTTCGATGTCCACACCGTCCATGGGCGGTCCAACCCGGCCATCGACGTTGCTGCCGCTGGCGCAGGTACCGACCGAGATGCCTCCGGTTTCCGTCGTGCCGTAGAGCGGAATCGCCGTCACGCCGGTCTTGCTGCGAAATAGCGTGGCCGAGCGCCGCGGCAAGACGGCGCCGGCGACCAGCACGCAGCGAACCTGACGCAGGTCTGTTCCGCCGCCCAATGACAATTCGTCGAGCATCGCCGGCACCGTCGGCACGATCGTGACGCCATGCTCAGCGAGCGCGCGACGGATCAGTTGGATACTGAAGCGACGCGTCGTGACCACGTCGGCGCCCGTCAAGAGTGGCACCATGACGCACATGCCATAGCCATAGGCATGACTCATAGGCGGAATCGCCAGGATGGCGTCATCTTCGTCGATGGCCATCGTGGCCGCGTAGTGCCGTGCTTCTTCCAGTGCCGCGTGTCCTGGCCGTAGCGCGATCTTCGGCGAGCCGGTGGAACCGGACGACGGATGTAAAGGAACGCCGCGCAACACCGGTCCCGTGATGGCATCGTGTGGATCGTCGAATGCGCCCCAATAGAGAACCAATGGATCAGAAAAATCAATTTTGCAGCCAGTGGATGTAATCGACGCGAGATCCAACTCCGCGCTCGGTTCGCACGCCAGGAATCGTGCACCAAATCGCTGCGCGTAGCGATGCAACTCCGCCGCAGGCGTTTTGGCGTGCACCAAAAGCGGCGAACCCTCGCAGGCCAAAATCGCACTGAGCGCCGCTATGAACAACGGGCTGTTGGCAAGCGCCATGACCACGCGATCGCCAGACCCAAGGCCCGCTCGACGTAGCGCGATGGCGAGCGCCTCGCGGGCCCTGGCGAACTCGTCGGGCTTGAACGTTCGCGAAGCGTCGAGATCAACGATGGTGCCGCGATACCGCTCCACGGCTTCCAAGATCGGGGCCGGGCTCCATACGTCGGATTGCGTCATCGTGTCAGGCATTTGCGAGCTCCGTCTTCCATGCGATCCAGCACGGCGGCGATGTCCCCGGGCGTATGGGCCGTGGACAAGAACATCGGCTCGAACTGATTGGGATGGAAATACACTCCCGCGCGTTGTAAATAATGCTGCCACTGAATGTATCGTTCGAAATCGCAATGCGCGCGGACGTCGCGATAGTTGGCCAGCTCATCCACCTCGCTGGTCGTTAGCAAAACGGACACCAACGGTCCCAAATGGTGGACGTGATGCGGAATGCTCAAGCGGGTCATGATCTCGTCCATTCCGTTGGCCAATTCGTCGCCCAGCTTGTGAAGATAGGTATAAATGCCCTCCTTGTCGGCCAACACCGCGTCGACCACCGCTTCGGCCGCTGCCATGACCACGGCATTTCCAGAGAAGACGCCGCCGTGGAACAATGGGCCATGAACGATCTTGTCCATGATTTGGGCCGAGGCGCCGAAGGCGCTGACCGGATACCCACCGCCGACGGACTTTGAAATCACCGTGATGTCCGGGGTCACGGCGTAATACTCCTGCGCTCCGCCGGCCGCCACCCGCATGCCCGTGATCACCTCATCGAAGATCAACAGCGCGTCGTAGTCGAGCGTCAATTCGCGCACGGCCTGCAGGTAACCTTCGCGCGGCAAGTTGACGCCAGCGTTGCCCATGACCGGCTCCATCATGACCGCGGCCACTTCATCGCCGTGTTTTGCCAAGCACCGCTCCAACGCATCGATATCGTTCCATTGCACGACGATCACGTCCATGATGCCATCGGTCATGCCGGTCGTGCCCGGAATCGCGGGACCGAAGCCCTCGGACGACAGGTCGGCCAGTGGCGCGTGATAGCGGTTGAAGACCGCCTCACTCCAACCGTGATAGTGCCCTTCGAACATGACCAGCTTGCGGCGGCCGGTGTAGGTGCGCGCCAGGCGCACGGCCGAGGCGCAGGCCTCGGTGCCCGAGTTGGCGAAGCGCAGCAACTTCATGCTCGGAAAAAGCGCCTTGATTTTTTCCGCGACGCGGATCGTGATTTCCGTGGGGAACCCCAATTGACTGCCGCGGTCCGTGATTTGTCGCGTAACCGCGGCGATCACGTCTGGCGGACAATGTCCAAACAACAGCGGCCCGTAAGCCATATTGAGGTCGATGTATTCGTTTCCGTCGACGTCCCACACCCGGGATCCTTTGCCTCGATCGGCGACCAGCGGAAGGTGGTAAGGCAGGACGCGCATCGTACTACTGTCGCCGCCGGCAATGCTCATGCGGCCTCGCTTGAGCATTTCGGCACAGCCGGTAAAGGTCGTTGACGCAGGTGCATGATGAGGGGCCGAAATGGATTTTGCAGTGCTCATGTTGACTTTCATTCATCAAGAGTGTTGGTAAACATCGTGGTTTGTCCGGCCAGCATCGCCTTGACCGTCAGCGGACGCACATCCGCGCAGTTCCAATGCCAAAACTTCCAGTTCCTTCGCACGCAGAATCTCAGAGTGTAGGCCGCCCGTGCGATACACCTTCACCCCTTTGGTTGTCCAGCGAGACCAGCCCAGGGTCGGATCATCAACGTCTTCGATGTTCGACAGATTTGGATCTTGCTGGGCGACGAACAGGGTTATGGTGGCGTCATAGACCCGAGGCTCATAATGGCGCCAGGCATGCCAGTGAACCCGAGCCACTTTGCGACTGGAGGAAGACAGGTCGAGCCCCGCCACCAGATCTTCCTCGACCCTCCGCAGGTCTTTGCGACGAATTCGCTCGATCAGCACGCGCCAACGCGCGCAAAGATACTGCCAGCGTCCGTGATTCGTGCTGCGCCGCAGGTTGCGCCAATGCAGCCAAATCTTCTGCCGGATCGAGAGCGCGATTGGCGGCCTCCAAAGCCTGGAATCGATCACGGCCAGCAAAGCAGTCGTGTCGCCTTCGGCCAGCAATTGCTGAGCGGCTTCAAAAGCCACGACGCCGCCCAAGGAGTAGCCCGCCAGATAATAGGGACCACGCGGCTGGATAGCCCGCATCTGCCGGACCGCATGGGCCGCCATCTCGCCAATGGTTTGATGCGGGGTCTCGTGGTCATCCAAGCCGGCAGACGGCACCGCGTAGATCGGCGGAACGGGACCCAGCCGATTGGCAAGCAGGCGGAATTCCACGACATTTCCGCCGATACCGGGCAGACAAAACAGCGGCGGTCCGGATTGCCCGGCTTGAATGGTAACGACCGTCGGTCTTTGTTTTGCCTTAGGGGGACTCCGCAACAATTCGGCCAACAAGCGAATGGTCGGCCGCTCCAACAGGACGTCGAGGGACAAGGCCTGACCGAATTCCTGGTCGACCTGCGCAAGGAACCCGGCTGCCAAAAGCGAATCGCCGCCCAGGTCAAAGAAGTTGTCATCTGGGCTGATCGATTCGAGCTCGAAGCCGTCCGCTAGAATCCTGGCCAGTCGTCGCTCAACTTCGTTTGTCGCGCAGCCGCAGTTGGCCTCCGCGGACGGTTGCTTTTGGGGAGCGGCTGCGGCAAGCGCCGCGCGGTCGACTTTGTTGTTGTCCGTCAACGGCAGGCAGTCGCGCATGACAAAACGCGTTGGGACCATGTAGTCGGGCAAGGCCTGTCTCAAAAAGTCTCGCAGTTCGTCGACCGTCGCCGCCGGCTGCCGCGAGGGCACGACATGGGCCACGAGTTGTTTGTGACTCAAGTGTTCCTTGGCGACCACCACGGCTTCGCGGATCGCCGGATGTCGGCACAACGCGGCTTCGACTTCACCCGTCTCCACGCGGAAACCGTGAATTTTCACCTGGCCGTCGATCCGGCCCAGGAATTCAACCGTGCCATCGTCGCGCATCCGGCCCAAGTCACCGGTGGCGTAGAGTCGCGCCCCGGATTGATCGCCGAGCGGGTTGGTGATGAATCGCTCGGCCGTCAGTTCAGCCCGCCGCAGATAGCCGCGCGCCAAACCCACGCCGCCAAGATAGAGTTGGCCGGTCTCACCCGGCCCGCAAGCCTCGAGCGACTCGTTCAAGACGTGGAAACTCTGGTTGTCCATGGCAGTTCCCAAGGGAACGCAGCTCAACTGCGGGTCGCAGCGGCCGACCGGGTGGACCACCGACCAAATCGATGCTTCGGTCGCTCCATACAAATTGATGATTTGGGCTCCCGGATTGAACGCGCGCACGCGATCAGGCAGAGTCGTGGGAAGGCAGTCGCCACTCAACAACACCACGCGTAGACTATCGAGTGCCCCGTCAGGCCGGACAGCCAGTTCGGCGACCAGCATCGCCATCGCGGCCGGCACGGAATTCCAAATCGTCACCTGGTGTCGCCGCAGCAATTGGGCCCAGTGGGACGGTTGGCGCGCGCCGGCCGGCTCGGGAATCACGACCGTGCCACCCACGGCCCAAAGCCCAAACAAGTCGTACACCGTCAAGTCGAATCCATAGGACGACACTGACAGCACACGATCGGCCGGCCCTACCGCGAAGCGCCGATTCATGTCGTCGATCGTGTTGACGGCGGCCGCATGCTCGATCATGACGCCCTTGGGACGGCCCGTCGAACCGGACGTATATATCACGTACGCCAGATCCTCGCCGCCAACTTCGACATCGGTTCGCTCGTCGAGGTCATTGGGTTCCCACTCAGGTACTTCATCGAAGCGGATCACGCGGGCCGGTGACCGCGCCAATTGCGAAACGAGGTCGCGCTCAGTCAGCAAGACTTGAATCTCGGTGTCCGCGGCCATGAACGCCAAACGATCAGCGGGATACAGCGGATCGAGTGGCACGTACGTCCCACCGGCTCTGACGATTCCCAACAGCCCGACCGCCATCTCCAGCGACCGATTGACGCACAACCCAACGAACGAACCTTGCCGGACGCCCGCCCGCGTCATCGCTCGTGCGACCGCCCGGCTGCGCTCGTTGAGTTGGCGATACGTGAGCTGGCGGTCGCCACACACGACGGCCACGGCTGACGGCGTGCGACCCTCTTGTGCCTCGAACAAGCCATGCAACGTGACCGGCTTGGGCGCGCGTGCGACGACCGAGGAATTCCGAATCACTTCCATTGTCGATTCGTGCGGCCCGGCTTTGGCCGCAGTCATGTACTTGGTGCTCATGAAACCACCTGCACTGGGTCCGTGCCCCTATTTTTCCAACGTCAGGCCGTTACCGTGGCCGTTACCGTTACCGTTGCCGTGGCCGTTACCGTCGCCGTTACCGTTGCCGTTACCGTTGGCTATGGAATCTTCCCATCGGTTTTCCGCCACGCCCCGCTCCGTTCGGCCACTGGTCAGGGCCGCTGGCAATGACTGTAGTGGCCGCAGCCATCGGTTCAAGAAACCCGAACGACGCTCCTCCAGGAACAACCCGACCGCCAGACTCGAGGCCAGTGCGCCGATCAGGCCCAAGCCCAAGTTCAGCAAGCGCCGCGGGTGGGTCGGCGTGATCGAATAGGTCGGCGGCTGGAGAACGTTCAGGTTGGAGATGTTCTGCGTTTCCAGCTCGTGATCGATGCGGGCTTGTTCCAGGTGTTCCGAGTACTTCTTGTAGTTGGCGGTTTCCAACTCGATCTCGCGTTCCAGGCGTGTGATGTCCCCTTCCTGATTATTGAGGCGCGTGAGTTCCTGCTGAGCTTGCGAGATTTGGACTCGCAAGATCTTGGCCTGCGCTTGTCGCGCCGCGACCGTCGATTCGGCCTTCAGATAGTCCAATTGAACGTCTTGGTGCACGGGATTGACCCCCTGGGCGACTTGGGGCTTCACCGGCTCCTTGTCGATCACGGCTTGCAGCGCAGCGACCTGTTGATGCATCGCCACGGCCAGCGGATGGCCTGCGTCATATTTCGACAAAAGTTCCTTTTCACGCACCTGCAGAGTGAAGAACTGGTCGCGCATCGCATCCAATGCCGAATGCGGCATTCCGGTGATTTGGCTGGTGGTGATGATCTCCGGCGTTCTCTTGAGCACCGCTTGCTGCGACTGCATCTGGGCGGTCGATGCGCTCAGGGTCGCTTCGGTCTCAAGGAGCGTGTTTTGCAGATTGGCAATTTGCTGCAAGCGGAGTTCCCGTTGGCTTGGCAGGTTGGCGATGCCCGCGCTGTTCTTCAGGTCGCGTAGCGCCTGTTCGAGCCCTTCGACCTTTTCCCGCAATTGGTTGCTCTGTACTTCGAAGAAGTCTTGCGATCCTTCCGTCCGATTGACCCGCGCGTGCGAATCACGGGCCTGCTCGATCACCGTGGCCACGACGTCCCGGGCAAGCTCGGGCGTCTCGGCTTCATAAGAAAGGTTGATGATGTTCGACTTCTTGATGACCGCGATATTGAGATCCTTGCCGAGCCGCTTGATCGCCGCATCCTCGATGCTGTACGGGGCGAACACGTTCATCGAGGCAGACATGCCGGCCGTGTGGACGTTGTCATCGACCGTCCCCCTACCGAGAACAACTTCTGGTCCCACGGCCTTGACGACGTTGGCAAAGACGGCGCGGCTCTTGAGCAATTCGAAGACCGAGTTGATTTCATATTCTCGCGACTCGTGCACCATGACCACCTGGTCAGTCACCGCCGTGGTCGTGGGATCCAGCCCGACGCTCTCGCGCCCCAGACGAACGAACAGTTTGGCCTCCGATGTATAGGTCTTTGGACCGAGAAACGTCACGGCAATCACGACCAGCATGATCAAACTGAACGTCCAAAGGATCGGTCGTTTTTGATTCGCGAGGATCTGGAAAAGGTCCAACGTCGTCGCAACGTTCTTGTCTTGTCGGATCATCGGTATGTCCTTTATGCTGCTTCAGCGCCGTCGTCGACCCGATGTCGTGCCGATGTGGCAGCGACCGAGCGAAACATGCTCTTCGATAGTGTCGCAAGGCGCTAAATGGTGTCCATGGTTGATCGAAAACGAGTGACGCCGCTAATCGGCTAGTGAAAACTCCACGCTGTTGACTGGGGGCGCGAATTCGCCGTCGGCGACTGGCTTGACCGGGTCTCCACCGAGCAGGCGCTCGTAGAAATCCTCGTGACGCGCAATCATGCGATTGAGCGTGAACAATTCCTCGACCCGCGCTCGGCCCTGCAGGCCGAGTGCCCGCCGCCGCGCCGGATCGGCAGCTAATTCCACGATGGCCTGGGCCAAGGAGACGGGGTCGGCCGGCGGCACGAGAAGGCCCGTTCGACCGTCGTCAACGACTTCGGGCAAGCCCTCGATGCGCGAAGCAATGACCGGCTTGGCCATCGCCATGGCTTCGGCCGCCGAGAGGCCAAAGGCTTCCCACAGCGAGGGCATGGCCAGAATGTCAATCTGCTTCAAGAAGTTGACGCTGTCGTACTTCCAACCGACAAACTCGACGACGTCGTTGACTTGTAACCGGGCCGACAGCCGCTCAAGTTGAGATCGTAGGCTGCCGTCACCGGCGATCACGAACTTGACGTGAGGATTCTGTCGGCGGACGATCGCGGCGGCATGGATCAGATACGAAACTCCCTTCTGTTTTTCCAACCGACCGAGGAAACCGATCGTGGTCGAAGCATTTCCGTTGGCCGACGATTCGAGGTCGGCGGTCGATGGGTTCGGCGCATCGTAAATGAATCGGTCCGGGTCGATGCCGTTGGAGATCAGCACTACCTTGTTGAGAGTGAAAATGCGCTGGGTGAGCCCGCGCTCGACCATCGCCCGTGACCCGGCGATATAACAGTCCGTCCAACGATCGAGCCAGCGTTCGATCAGCAAGCCGCTCGTGCAAGCCAGCGCGGACCGGTAGGGATGGGCGGCGAAGGCGTGGATCATGTGGACGACGGGTGTTCGCGTGCACATGCGAGCAGCCACCCGTCCAACGGCGCCGGCCACCGACGTGTGGGTTTGAATGACGTCGAACCGCTCGCGACGCAACAAGCGGGCTATCTGGCCGAATGCCAAAGCGTTTCGGCAAAGTCCGCCAAAATGATCCAAGACCAGCGGCACCACGCGAACGCCGGATCGTTCGAATCGCGCCCGCATGGAACTGCAGTCTGCCATGGCGACCGTCGAGTCGAAGCGGCGCGGGTCGCAACCCCTGGCCAGGGATAGAATGTGCTCCCCTACCCCGCCGTGAGCCAGTCCAACAATGTGCAAGATCTTCATCATGGGAAGTCAGGATTTTCTATGGTTATCCAGTTGCCGTCTCGCGCAGCACCTGCCAGGTCGCAGCGGCAGTGCGGTTCCAGGTAAACGATCGGGCGCGTTCAAGCCCTTGTTGAGCCAGCCGGTCTCGCAGCGCCGAGTCGGAGAGCAACTGCCGCAATCCATCGGCCAGCGCCTCAACACGGTAAGGGTCCACCAGCAGCGCCGCGTCACCGGCGACTTCAGGCAGCGACGTTACGTTCGACGCCAGCACCGCGACGCGGCAAGCCATCGCCTCGAGCACCGGCAAGCCGAAGCCCTCATACAACGAAGGAAAGACGAACAATTCGGCGCCGCCGTAGACGGCTGGCAGATGTTCGTCCGCGATATAACCTGCTGAAATCACGGACGCTGGGAACGGGCCCAGGCCAGCGTCTCGAAACACACGGTCCGTGGCGCCTACCAGTAACATGGAAAGTCCTGGATGCGCAGGGCTCACCGTCTTCCAGGCTTCCAGCAAGCGCAACAGATTCTTGCGCGGCACCAGGTTGCCCACGTACAGGACATACCGCGGTGGCAATCCCAGCTCTCGGCGAGTGCGCGCGATCACGTCCGAGGGCAGCGGACGAAATCGTTCGTCGACCCCTTGCGGGATCACGACGACTTTTTCCGCCGGGATGCGGCAATAGTCGATCAGCCGGTCGCTCGAGAACTTAGAGACCGTGATGATTCGCCGAATGCGCCGGGCTAACCTCGGCACGAGCCATTGATACCAGGCGACGAACTTGCGCGAAAAGCCCTCGGGCTGATCGTAAAAGGCACAGTCGTGGATCGTCACCACTTGTTTGGCCACGGCAAGCGGCCCCGTGTTGCACGGAGACCAAAGCAGATCGCGGCCAATGCGCATCGGCAGAATGCTTTGTTCCCACAGGTGGCCGCGCAGACCACGGACCGGGTTGCCCGGCGCCGCGACAGTGGTCGACTGCGAGCCGCGCGACATGACTTCGCGCGCGTAGCGTTCGACCCCGGTAACGCGGTGAGACAGGAATCGGCCATTGACGGTCACGCGCATAGTGCCCCCTGCCTGGCCGGCGACGATGCGGAACTCGAATCTTCCGCGTCGGGCTGGGACCAAAAAACCAGGAACACATAGAGGGGATACAACATGAACAGCGGATCAAAGACGTCGCGCATCATCCACGTCGACAATAGCGCCGCCACGGCGATCGCCAGCGCGCTGTGCGTGCGCGAGGCGGTCGCGAGCATGTCGCGCCACAGAGCCTGCATGACCCAGCACCAAAGCGCGAGGCCCACGAGACCCAATTGCACTCCCACCGCCAGGAACCCATTGTCGACCAGGAAATACTCAATGGTGTCGGATTCAATCTGGGCCAGCCCAGTGCCGAACAGTAGCGACGCATCCTCGCGGACCAGCCACTTGTCGAGGGCCAAATTCCACGCTCCGTGCCGTTCGGCGAGCGACTCGGCCGACAACACCCCTTCGGCTTGCGTCGAGCCAAGCATCGTGCCGACGCCCGCCAAACTAAGTCCCACCGCCAAATACATCCAAGGGAGCCATCGGCTGACGTGCCAACGGCGGGCAATGGCGATCGCTGAAACAGCCGCGGCACCGAACTCGATATAGGCTCCGCGCCGAAATGTCACCAGGCACCCAACGGCGGCCAGGGCGAGTAAAGCCAGGTACCAGAGCCGGTGACGCGGCCGATCACTGCAAAGCTGCGCCAGGAACAAAGCTCCAAAGAAGGCCATCGCCTGGCCGCACTCCAAGACTCCGCGAAACAACGAGAAGGCGCGAATCTGACCGTAGAAGTCAACTGCCGGCACCTCATACGTCCCGTCCTCCGCCGCGACGCGCAGCAAGGGATCGTTCATCGCAAATTGGGCCAGCGCGACCAGCACAAGCGGCACGAACAAAAGTACGAGCCGCAGGTTCATCTGTTCCGCAGAGATTCGAGGCCGCAGCAACGCGGCTGCCGGAACCGCCGCGAAAAAAAGGAAATACTTGTTCAATCCGATCAAAAGCGCTTCGACTGGCACTCCGCTCGTCGCGGTCAGCCAGGCCAAATCCGCCGCCAGGTAACAAGCAAAGATACCGGCTGGCAGCAAGCATGGACGCCACGCGATGTGGCCGCGACTCAACCACACTGCCCCTGCCGCCAGCAGCACGACGCCGAACACCAGCAGCAGCTTGGGAGCTCCGTTGGAAACGGCAATGCGGCCGTCGAAGAGAGCCAACTGGCTCTGCAGGTATGCGCCGCCGACCAATTGCAACATGACGAGCCAGAACAGTAATTCGCCCAGTCCGCGCAGGGCGAAATCTCGCAACGGCCTTCGCGGGGGCCAGCAAATGTCGGTCATGACGGCGGCGGTTGACATGGCGTTTGCTCAATTCAAGGTTTGTGCGTAGACCCGCAGGTAACGATCTACCGTGTGGTCAAACTTGTGATGCTCGGCCCGTGCACGGCAGAAGTCGGACATCTGCCCGAGCCGTTGACGATCGCGGGCCAGGCCGGCGACGTGGTGAAGCAGGGCCTCGCCATCCCGCGGCTCGAACAGCAAGCCGCACCGCCCATGCTCGATGATTTCGGGGATTCCGCCCACGGCCGACGCCACGACGGGCACCCCCGCGCTCATGGCTTCGCAGAGGACCAGGCCGAACGGCTCGTGCCATAATGAAGGAACCACCAGGACATCGACGTTGGACAAGAACTTGCCGGCATCTACCTGGCCAAGAAACCGCGCGCCGCGCGACTCGTATTTGGTCTTGAGCATTGTCACGTAGGCTGCGTCGCCGGAACCCGCGATGAGCAACTCACATTGTTCGCCCACTAGCGGCAGGAGTGCCTCGAGCATGAACTCGGTGCCTTTGGCATGAGCCAGCCGTCCCAAGTAACCGATGCGCAGAACCCGCGGCTCAGCGGACGCGGCAACGGTGGCACGCTCGGGGCTGCGCGGGTTGCCATTGTGAATGACGTGCTGCGTGGCGCGGCCAAAGTAACCGCCGTGCAGGTGCCGTTCGAGGGCAAAGCGGCTGCAGCCCACCACGGCATTGACGGCCTGCGAGTGTCTCGGTTTGAGCCAAGACATCAGCCGGCAGCCTCGGCACTGGACCGTGCAATTGGCGTCGCGCCGGAACATGGTCGTGGTCGGGCATAAAAGGGCGTAATCGTGGATCGTATGGACCAACGGAATGCCCCTGGCGCTGACTTTCGACCAGACCGCCGAAGTAAACCCGGCAAGATTGTGCGAATGCACCAAATCCGGCCGTTCGCGCTCGATGAGCGTGTCAATATCCGAAGCGCCGCCGCGGCCAAACGCGTTCCGCAGATGCCAGACCGCCTTGAGACACCGCGTATGCCGGACGCCGTCAAACGGCCAATAGACATTCCGCAAACTAAACTCGTGCACCTGGAGCGTCTCCGTGCCGCTGCGCGCCGGTGTCGGGCTGAGACACGCCACGAGCACCTGATGTCCGCGGGCGACCAAACCAGCCGCAAGGCACTCCAAAAACACCTCGGCTCCGCCGTAGCGGCGAGGTGCGAAGAGCGTGTTGATATGCAGGATTCTCATGGTCCGTTCAATTCGCCGAAATGAACAACGGAAGTGCCGGATGCGTCCAGACTCCAACGACTCTTTTGGCTAGCAGCCAGAGACTGATGCTTTGTGCCGCGACGATACTGGCCGAAGTGACGGCCAACCCGACAATGCCAAAATTGAGCGCCGCCCAGCTTCCGAGGATGGACAGCGCGAGCGCCGCAACCAGGTTGATGACCAGCGAGCCGACCTGATGGCCCGTCATTTCCAGCGCACAGCCGCAGCTTCCGGCCAAGACCAGAAACAGTTGCCCGACACCCAAGATTCCCAGCGGCAGGGCGGCCTGGCGGAAATAGGGCCCGAAGAGCAATTCCAGGATCGGTCCACCCCACAAAATCAAGCACACGATCGCGGCGATCGAGGGCCAGGCGGCCCAGGATGCGGCGCCACGCAAGACACGTTCCAGATCGCGCTCTCGCTGCTGGCCGTACAACTCGGCGATCGAGGAGATCACGGTCAAATTGACCATTTGCAACGGCATGGTGACGATCAACATGAGCCGCCGCGCGGCGCCATAGAGGGCCAACTGGTCATGAGGCCAGCAGATCCCTGCGATCCATAAATCGGCCTGGGTTGTGGTGAAGGTCAGCAACTGAATCATCAACATCGGCACTGAGAATCGCAGCAAGTCGCCAACCGCGAGAGTGGATACCGGGTGCTGCGGTGCCGCGGTGACGAGCCGCGTGCGCGCGGCGCGCGCAAATCCGAAAACTGCCAACGGCAGACTGATGCCCATCGCCAAGAGGTTTAAAACGATCGCGGCAAAAAGGCTCGGCCTGCCAACGACCATGGCGGCCGCAATCAGGATCAAAAGAAAAATATTGCTCAACAGACCGCCGGTTTGGCCCCCCGAGAACAGACTGGCCAGCCGCAACTCGTGCAAGCTGCGGCAGGCCTCGGCCGTGAGCTGAAGTACGGCCAGCAATACCAAACTGGTAACCGCCATGGGGACGATTCCCGGAACGGCCTCCACGCCCAAAAACTTCGTGCCGTAATACGCCAGCACGAGCGCTGAGAGGCCGGCGATGCTCGTGATCGCCATCGCTGCCACGCCGATCATCAACCACAGAGCTTGGCGCGCCCGGCCCACGTCTCCTCGGCCGAGGCTCTCCGCGACAAACCGCACGACCGCCGTGTTTAGGCCAAGCATCGCCAGCAGGCTGCCGATCGCCAGCACGCTGCTGAGCAGCAGGAAGCTGCCGAACTCCGCGGGCGAGAGCCAGCGGGCCAGCGCCATGTTGACGAGCATCGTGACGCCGATACCCAACGACCTTCCGAAAACGACCCACACGGCGCCCGTGCGCAGGCGACCATGGAGCGGCTGAACCGGCTGTTCGGGTTGGCTTGCGACGACGGCCGGGTCCTGTCCCAGCGCAAACGTTTCATCGCTGGACGCAACGCGTGGCGGCAATGTCGTTTCGAACTGAGTCGCCATCAATAGGCTCCGTGTCGAAACAAGACGACTTTGATCGTCAACGCCAGAATGTATAAGTCGAGCCACAGCGTCCAGTTTCGCGCATAGTAGCGGTCAAGCTCGACGTGCTCGGCGTAACTGGTCTGGTTGCGGCCTGAGACCTGCCACAGACCCGTAATACCGGGCAGGACGCTGCAAAACGCCTCAAAACTGCCATTAAAATCGACGATTTCTGACTCCAAGATGGGGCGCGGCCCCACCAGGCTCATTTCTCCGCGCAGCACGTTCCAGAGCTGCGGCAGTTCGTCCAAGCTAGTCTTGCGCAACCAACGACCGATCGGCGTGACGCGTGGGTCGTATTGTAATTTGTGGTTGCGGTTCCATGCTTCGCGCGCTGGGGGATGGGCCGCCAGGTAATCGCTGAGCACCCGCTCGCCATCGCAAACCATCGTGCGAAACTTGCAGACCATGAAGCGCTTGCCATTTCGACCGACGCGCTGCTGTCGATAGATTGCCGGACCAGGCGATCCCAACTTGATCAGTGCCGCGATGACGGCGACCAGCGGTAACAACAACGGCAGGCTGACAATCGTCAGCGAAACATCGATCGCCCGCTTGATCGCGCGGCGCAGCGGCGTGTGCCGGGCCGGTTCGCGGCTTCCTGGCCAGTCGAGACAACTGCTCGCGCGATGCCACAGGCTAGCCGATCCATCCAGATAGGAAATCACGGTCCGCCCGGCACGACCGATGCTGAGGCTTCCCATGGTTCTCTGCAGTCCTTCGTGCGGCCGATCGGGCATGGCCACGATGAGCCAGGGGTTGCCGAGCTCTCTCATCAGCGAGCTGGCACGAGACAGCGGGCCCAGCAGATACGGCGGCGTCGACCGCGGATCCATGGTCTGAAAGTCGCCAATGACTCCTAATGGGCGGAAACCCAAACGCGGATTACGAGTCAGAAATGAATAGATCCGTGTCGCTGGAGC
>JBGQKM010000082.1:0-19706 GCA_041499515.1 Planctomycetia bacterium
CGGCGAGAACGCAAGAGAATATGTGATACAGCCGCGCGTATGCCGTTTCACTTCCTCGAGACTGACCGAACGCTTCACGCGGGCCACCGGCGCCAACGGCGGCGTCTTGCGATCGCTCGCAAAGGCGATCCACTGGCCGTCGGGCGACCAGGCGGGCATGCGGTCGTTCGCTTCCTGGCCGCGAATCGGCTGGGGCTCTGTGGTATCATCCACCGCGAGCAATTGAATCGACCGATCCAGCGCGACGGCCAATCGCTTCGAGTCCGGCGACCACGCCAGATAACCCTCCAGATCGCCGGCGAGCCGCGGCCCCTTTTCCTGGCTGGCGTGGGCGGCATCGACGATCCACAGCTCGTTTCGGCCCGCTCGCTTGGAGACAAACGCCAACTTCGTGCCGTCGGGCGACCAATCGAAGCCGGCCGCGACGTCGCCGAACGTGGCATCCAACAGCCGCCGCTGCATGCCGTCGATCAAGTCGAAAACCATCAAGGCGCCCTTGTCGAGCGTGGCGAGCTGGCTGCCGTCGCGCGACCAGCGTGGGGCAACGCCCGCGGTCAGATATTCGCGGCCCTTTCCGTCGAGGTTCTGGACGAACGTCCCGGATTTCTGGTTTGGGTATGCGCAATGGAAGGCTATTTGTTTGTCGTCGGGCGACCAATCGGGCATTCCCTGTTCGCCCAATTCGCGCAGGGCGGTCCCGTCGAAATGAATCTCGAAGAATTTGCGCGCGTCGTTTGGCCCCTGCGAGGCGTCGAACGCCAGGCGCTTGCCATCGTGCGACCAGCGCGGCGAGCCGTGCCGGCCGTAGCTCTCGACCTGCGCCAGCCGTCGCAAGCCGCCGCCGTCGACCTTCATGACGAAGATCGCGGTGTTGTCGGCTCGCAGCGGCGCGCCCTGCATCCACGCGACAACGGCCAGGCACAGTCCGATGGCCAGGCCGCATCGGCGTCGCACAGCGCGCGGCGTCAATCGGGACCGGCCAGGGGGATCGAAGATGCTTTCTGCTGGCTTGGGCTTCCGCATCGCGTCGCTCTCTGACCGCGTGGTCTTACAAAATTCCAACTCAGAACTGGCGTCACTCGCGATTACTGGTGAATACAAGCCACTGTCCGTCGGGCGACCAGTCGGGATCGCGGTTCTGCGACTTTTGATCGGGCAGTTGCCGCGGCTGGCCGTTGCCCTCCACATCGACAACGTGAATGAAAAACGCGTTGTCAAAGGCCAGTTGTTTGCCATCGGGCGAAAACGCCATCTGCCCGCCGGCTTCATTCTTCAAACGGATTTTCAGGCCATGCTCCGCTCCCCGCGCGCTGACGATGAGCACCTGACGCCGAACGCGCGGCTCGGGCCGCGCGCTTACGGCCAGATACTTTCCATCGGGCGACCAGCAGCATCCACGGTACAATGTCGTGAAAGGCTTGTCGAATAGTGCCCGCTGTTCGCCGCTGGCCAGGTCCATCACATAAAGCATGTCGGCATCGGCGAAGGCCAACTGGCTGCCGTCTGGCGACCAGCGGGGAGAATCGCCTTGCGCCACGCGCTCGCTCCCCTGACCATCGAGGTTTTGCACGTAAACCTGCGAGGCTTGCGCCCCAGGCAAGTCGAACGCAATCTGCTTATCATCGGGCGACCAATCGGGATCCGCGCCGGTGCCGAGCTTGCGCAGCCCGCCGCCGTCGGCACTCACGACAAAGAAGTCGCGCACTCGTGAATTCGCGTTCATCGCGGCAAACACGATCCGTTTGCCGTCGTGCGACCAGCGTGCCTCCTCGTGGATCGTGTAGCCGTCGACCTGAGCCAGTTTCCGCACCTGGCTGCCGTCGACTTTCATCACGTACACCGCAAACGGCCTCTCCGCGCCGGTCAGCCGTCCGGCACAGACCATGCACAATGCCAGGACCACTACGAAGCGACCCCCGGCGACTGGCGAGGCGATCGGCTTTGGCGGGGTCGATGGATGCATGATCGACTTTCTTGTGACTCAGCCATTGTGATGGAAACGCATCACGGCCGCTGCAAAGACAATGAGCTTGCCATCTGGCGAGCAGAGCAAGCGCCCTGCCGCAAGCGCGAACCACGATGCACGGACATTCAGGATAGCCGGGGCAGGCGGCCAAAGCGAACGTGTCCAGGCCCGAGCCGACCATCGAGACGTCAGACGCGGTAGGGCCCGGCGCCGTGGGGTCGCCTGGTCTGGTCGGCGATGCCCTGGAGGTGCAGCGGTTCTATATGCCAAGTTGCCACTGTTTGACGGTCTCCGATGGGTGGACGAGCATCAGAATATTGAGCGTCAGATTGTCGCGGACGAAAAGCAGCATGAGAAGTTCGATCAGCGCGATCAAAAGAAGCATCCACCTCCAACCAAACCTCCATGCCAGCCAGAACCCGAGCATCGCGGCGACCAGGTCAAACGTCGAATTCAGGATGCTATCGCCATAGTAGTCGAGCGAGGCGGTGGCAGCGCGATAGCGATCGATGATGAATGGCGAGTTCTCAAGGATTTCCCACGAGGCTTCCACGATGCTTGCGATGAGGAAGCGGAATTCGACGCTAAGGAATCGTCGCGACGGCACCAGCAGCCAGTAGAAAAAGATGCCATGCAAGACGTGCGAAAAAGTATAGGGATCGGCAATCCACTGAGAAGTATCGTGCGTCCAGGCGCCGGTCCAAACGCCGAGGCCAGAATCGCTGAGGAACTCGCGTCCCATGAGCCGCAGGACCAAAACAAAGGCCCCGATGAGCAGCGCAACCAGACCGGGCACGCGAAGGGCGGACAGAACATGACGCCACGATGTCTCCTTTGCTGGCATCCGCCCAATATAGCAGTCCGTCGGCTGACAGGGCACGGACGACTTGTCGCGTTCACGACACGCCGATCCAGCGTCGGAAATCAAGTGCGGCAAGTGCGTTACGCGGCGGGCGTTTTTGCCCGGAATCTCCGGTCAGAATTGATCTTGCCTCCAAGGGCCAGATTCACGGAGTATGGGCCGTTGCCAGGATGGCAATCGACCTCGCACGGTGCTGGCGCAGCCCGAGTGGTGCACGAGGTCCTGCTAGCGGTGCATCCACGCGTGGCTGCGGGCATCGCACACAACGAGCACGTTAAAGGAGTAACCATGCTGCCGGGCCCAAAGTCTCGTTGGTCGTGTTGGGGAATCCACCTCGTTGGCTGCGGCGTGCTTTTGATGGGAGCATTGCTGTTCGCAGTAACGTCGCGCGCAATCGCGGACGACGCTTCCGCGAAGGTGTCGGACACATCCGCCAAATCGGTGATCGAGGATGTTGCCGCCAGGCGCAAGAACCTCGCCGCCGAGATCAGCGCTCTTGCCGAAAAAAACGGAGATCATTCGGCGGACTCAGACCCCGCCGACGTTTCGGCCGTGGAAGACGAACTGGAGTTTTTGGAGACGCTCGACGCGGTCTATGCGCAGCAGCAGGCCCGGCTCGAACAACGACAAGAACTTCAGGCCGAAAAGAAAAAGGCCGACGAGGAATTGGAGTCGCTCCGCAAGTTTGGGCCGGCTGAGGCCAAGCCCTACTCGTTCCTGCTGTTGGAAAATCTGCGCGACGATCAAACGGCCGAAGGCGACCATCAAGATGCGTTTGGCGCCGATCTCAAGGCAGCCGAGCAATTGCTCGAAACGGCCCAAGACCATTTCGACCAGGCCGAAAAAGACCGGCGCAGGGCACAAGAGGAGCACGCGGAAGCGAAAGAACCGCAAGCCGCGTCGGCCGTCGCTCTCAAGTTGGCCCTGCGCCAAAGCCAGATTGCCAAGGAGCAAATCCTTCTGCGGCGGCTGGAGCTTGAAGTTCGCACGCTGCGGCGCGACGTGTGTGTCACGCGCAAGACGCAACTGGACGAAAAGATCGAACGCATCGGCAAAGAGGTTCAATTCACGAAGCAAGACTTGCGGGACCGCCACAAAGAGCTGACGGCTTTCGAGACCGAGCTCAGTCAAAAACTCAAGGAGGCCCGCAAGCGCTTCCAGCAGATGGAGTCGCAACAATCCGCGGCCATCAAGGAACTGCATGAGCAGAAGGCATCGCAGTCGACTCTCGAGCTGGCAAGCGAGGCCTGGCGCGTGGCCCGGGACGCGCAGCAGATGGAAATGTCGCTGTTGAGCGAGCGCATCGGTGACAACAAGCGATTCCACCATTATTGGGACTGCCGGTTCGAGGCCGAAAACGGCACGGCCAAGCCTGACGAGATCGCCCAGTGGAATGACAGCCTGAGCGATCTTGTGGATGAAATCCGCGACAATCAGCGGTCGCTGGTGCAACGTATCGAGATGACGCAAAGTGAACAGGCGAAGCTCGTGCAGCGGATGCGCAACAGCGACGACCCCGCGGTCAAGCAGTGGGAAGAGTTTCAGTGCGCGCAATGGCAAGCCCTGCGCGACGCGTGCGAGACGCACTTGATACAACTCAAAGCCAGCGAGCGCTGGTCCAGCCGCTTCTTGGAGGAACTGGAAGCCAAACTCCAGCCTCCAGACGCCAAAAGTTGGCGGAACATCGTCCAAACGCAACTGGCCGCGCTCTGGGTCTATGAAATCGCCGAAGTCGACAATCGACCGATCACGATCGGAAAAATCGTGAACTTGATCTTCTGCATGCTGTTGGGGGCGTTGGCAGCCAGAATTCTGAGCCGGCTGTTGGGCCGGCGCGTGCTGCCCCGCTTCGGGCTGAACGAGGGCGCATCGCACGCGGTACAATCGATCGCATTCTATTCGTTGGCGGTCTTATTCGGCGTCTTGTCGTTCCAGTTAGTCCATATCCCGCTAACCGCATTTGCTTTTCTGGGCGGGGCCGTGGCAATCGCCATTGGCTTTGGCAGCCAGGACATCGCAAGTAATTTCATAAGCGGCATCATCATCCTGGCGGAGCAGCCGATTCGCGTCGGGGATATGGTTCTGGTCGACACCGTGCAAGGAACGGTCATGCACATCGGCCCACGAAGCACCCGCATCAGGACCGATGCGAATCATGAGCTCATCGTACCGAATAGCAAACTCTTGTCGGACAAGGTCACGAACCTGACCCTGACGGACAACCTGATTCAGACAGCCGTGGTCGTCAGCCTGCCATTGACGATGACGGTGCCGCAGGCAAAGCAGTTATTGTTGCAGGCCGCGACGTCCCACCCCACCGTGCTGGATGAGCCACGTCCAATCGTGCTGTTCAAACAGTTTGGCGTATCATTGATGGATTTCGAGCTGCATTTTTGGCTGAAGTTGAACGATGACATGCGGGTGGCAATCGTGCAGAGCGAAGTTCGCGAAGCGATCAACGAACTGTTTCGACAGGTCAATACCCAGCCGATGATTGCCGCCGCTCCATTCTCCGCCGATAAGTCTTCCAGCGCACCGCGCGTGGCCAAGGCCGCTTGACTCGGTCGGCTGCCGCGTCCGATGGATCATCCACCGCGGTTCGGGTCCCAGTGTGGATACTCCTCGGGCAGCACAAACCTTTCGAGCCGCCGCTGCCCACGCACAATGACCACTGCCGAGGGAATGCCGACCGGCAATTGGGTCAACAGCTTGTGCAGATCGTCGACGCTTGTGACCTCCTGGTCACCCAACGAAACGATCAAGTCCTCCGGCTGGATGCCCGCCTGTTCGGCCGGCCCCTCGGGCTCGACCGCCACCACTTCGACGCCGGTGGCTTGCGTCAAGCCGAAGAAACGGGCCACGGACCTGGGAATTGGCACGTTGTGCCCGTGCAACCCCAAGTAGCCGCGGACCACGCGGCCATGTTTCATCAACTGCGGCAGAATATGCCGGGCGGCGTTGATTGGGATGGCAAAGCAGATGCCTTGGGCCGACTGGATGATCGCCGTGTTAATGCCGATCACTCGGCCGCGGCTGTCGACCAATGGGCCGCCGCTGTTGCCAGGATTCAAGGCGGCGTCGGTCTGAATGACGTTGTCGACCAGGTGCCCGGTGATACTGCGCAGCGTCCGCCCCAGCGCGCTGAGCACGCCGGCGGTGACCGTCGAATCGAACCCGAAAGGACTGCCGATCGCAACGGCCAACTGGCCGACGCGCAACTGCGACGAATCGCCGAGCGCGGCATAGGGCAAGCCGGCCGAATCGGCCTGGACCACGGCCAGATCGGTCCAAGGATCGGCCCCCACCACGCGGCCGCCCAGTTCGCGGCCATCGTTCAACCGCACCCGGACTTGCGGGTTGCCCTGGATCACGTGGTGATTTGTCAACATGAAGCCGTCGGGCGTAAACAAAACTCCAGAACCCGATCCGCCCCGGGCATTTTGCGGGGCTCGGATGTTGACCACGGCCGGCATCAGCGTCTCGGCGACGCGAATCACCACGCGGGAAAAAGCGTCCAGCGCCTCGGTTTCGTCCGAGGATACGTCGCGATGTGCCTCTTGCTGGGGGGCAGGCTGTTCGGGAACTTCGTCGCTGACAAAGCGAGGTCGAATCATGATGGCTCTCCTTGAATACAAAAAGGCACATCATTATAGAGCCGGCGGTCAAGGCGCGGTCCTTAGGAGGCCGCCGGACAGATTTCGCAGGGCGTGTGACGGCCGATCCCTTCCTGGATACTAAGCTTAATGGAGCAGGACAGAGCGTGGGCGGCTGACCATGGTTGGTGTTTACCGCCCGCGGGAGGCCAACCATGCGGCCCACACGTCTTAGAGTCTCGTTTTCGATCGCCGCGGTGCTAGCGGGCGCCGCACTTCAACAAATCGTTCTGGGCGATGATGAGCGGCCCGAGGCCGCGGCCCCTGACGGCGAGTCGATCCACCTGACGCTTGTCGACCGTCGTATCGCGGCCAACCTGGCGATCGACGCCCAGGCTGAAATTCAACTGGCACAATTCGCGGCCTCCCATGCGCGCGACGCGAGCGTCAAACGTTTCGGCGAGGCCATGGCCCGGCAATACGACGCATTCGCCGGCCAAATGGACGCGCTGAGCGGTTCGCTGGCGTCAGCAGCCTGGAACACCAAGACCGCGGACGATGACCGGCCTCGATCGCCAATTCGCCTGATCAACGCGGAGCGATCGCTGATGCGGATCAAACTGGAAGTCGTGCGGGAGTGCGCAGTCCTTTTGCAAGGCGAACTCCAGTCATTGCCCTCCGACGAATTCGACCGGAACTATTTGAGAGCGCACGTCCTGCGGCAAATACAAATGTTGGGCACGCTCAAAGCGCTTGAGCGCCACGCCTCGCCGGGCTTTGTCAGCACGTTGGTCGAGGCGACAAAAATGGTGCAGCAGGGTCTCGACCAGGCCAAAACGATCGGCGCCAGCCTGGACGCCGTGCCGGCAACCCCCACCGACGCTACGGCCATCACGTCTGCCGCTCACAAGTAGGGCCGCCTCAGAGTGAAGTTGGCACGAAATGGCGCCTGGCACGCTCTGTGGAAATCCCGAAATGCTGGCCCGCTTCTTCTCCTTTGCACGGATTCGAATCGTTGGCGCGGTTGCCTCCGCGCATTGTGCATTTGGGAAATGTTGATTGACTTTACTCGCAAAGTCTGCAATCTTGAATGGCTGCGGGAGTCCTTGGCTCACGCAGGGGAACAGCGAGAAACTGGTATGGTTGCGCTTTCGGTTCGCGCCACACGTTTTCATCGCCTTGGGCTGCTGGCGGCGATCGGCCTTTTGGCTCTCTTGGGTCGTTTCGGGGCGGCGGCCGAACCGCTCGCGCCGGAGCTTTTTCGCGAGCAGCTCGAAACGGGCGAATTCTCGCCGGCCTTGGCCGCGGCAAAGCAGGTCGAAGATCCCTCGCAGCGCGACGCCTGGCTGGCGGAATTGGCCGCGGCCCAAGCTCGATCCGGCGCGCGCGACGCCGCGTTTTCCACGCTGGCCTACATCCGCGACGACCGCACGCGCAACTCGGCCGTGCAATCGACCCGCCAAATCGTGCCGGCCGAGGAAGCTCGCGGCGGCGCTCAAGCCGACTTCGATACGTTGATCGACCTCCTCACATCGACCGTCAAGCCGACGAGCTGGGACGACGTCGGCGGGGCAGGGAGCGTCTCGCCGTTTCAAAACGGGGTGTACGTCGACGCCGGCGGCGAACTGCGGCGGGCCTTGGCGCCGGCTCGGGCCGAGGGGCTGGCCACCGAACGACTGGCCGCGATCGTTCGGAGTGAGAATACCGACTCGCGACAGGCCTCGCCGCTGCGGATGGTTTCCTTGCCGCGGCTGGAAAAACACGTTCAGCTATGCCTGGCCGCGGGTCGCCGGCCCAGCGAAGAAATGGCGAACCTGGCGGGGCTGGAAAAAATCAAGTATGTGCTGATCTATCCCGAAACGGGCGACCTTGTACTGGCCGGCCCGGCCAGTACGTGGCGCCAGGACGCTGAGGGCCGCCACGTAAGTCGCACGAGCGGCCGGCCGGTGCTGCAGTTGGACGATCTGGTCGTCGTGTTGCGCTATTTAACCGCGGCGCCGCAGGCCACCTTCGGCTGCTCGATTGATCCGACCCCCGCAGGCCTCGCCCGTACCAGGCAATTTGCCGACGAATCCAGCGCCACGCCGCTCAAGGTCGGCCAACGCGCGCGGTGGCTCAAGCAACTCCGCGAGAAGATGGGACGCCAGTTGATCTCGGTCGAGGGCATCGACCCGCGGTCCCGCGTGGCCCGGGTCTTGGTCGAGGCGGATTACCGCATGAAGCTGGTGGGCATGGGCTTGGAGGCGGGGACCGTGGACGTGCCGAGTTACCTGGATCTGATCGAGGTGCCGCGGGGGCAAGAGCCTCCGCCGCTGGACGTGCTGCGTTGGTGGTTCACGCTCAGATACGACGCCGTGAAGGCCACCGCCCAGCGCGACGCTTTTGAGATTCGCGGTCCGGGCGTGCAAGTCTTGAGCGAAAACGAAGTGCTGACCGCCATGGGGCGGGCCGTGCACACAGGAAAATCGGAGCCGCTCAACCAGGAATTCTCGCAGCGTTTCACCCAGCATTTCGCCGCGATGGCACAAAAATATCCCGTCTATGCCGATCTGCAGAACATTTTCGATCTGGCCCTGGTCTCGGCCTTGATCAATTCCGAGCGGCTGGCCGAGCGCGTCGGTTGGCACATGACCTGTTTTCGCGACGCCGAGCAATACCCGATTGGGCTTGGGCCGGCGCCGCGAAGCGTCGAGACCGTGATCAACCACCGGATCGTCAATCAGAAACACGTCGTGGTGGGCGTCAGCGGCGGCGTCCACGTCGAGCCATGGTCGTTCGTCCAAGGCGCGGCGATCGCCGTCGACACGTACGGCGCGCTGGGGGCCCAACGCACGAATTCGGCGGTCGAGGAATTACCGCTCGAAGCCTGGTGGTGGGACTAGCAGGCCGTTGAAGCGCGAACAAGTTCGCGTCGGCACCGGCCCATTCGTCCGCCCCTCATGCGTCTTGATCCATGACAAAACGATGCAACCCATATTCGCGGCGAGCCGAGCCGTTTTCACGGCCTTGGTGTTGGTTGACCTGATGGGGTTATGGGAAACGTCGATTTACATGACGGAATCACGCGCGGGCACGTTTCGCCGTGCTTGGACACTTGCCCGCAAGAAGCCCGTCACCAGCGGGTGCGGCGCGTCGGGTGTCGAGCGATATTGAGGCAGGAATAGCGTTGCCAGAAAGAATGGATGCCCGGCCAGCTCGACGACTCGCACTTCGCCCTCGGCGTCAGAGCCAACCGCGCGCAGCGTGCCGCTGGTTATTGTCGAGACATAGTCGGGATTGACTCCGAAGTTGCAATAATACTGCTCGGTAAATTGGCTCTGACCGTACAGCCTGGCCGCCAACGAGCCAGGCCGCAACGTGATCGGCAGCGCCCTGCCTACCAGAGAGCATTCGAGCTTGGAAATGAATAGCCGCGACGCGTTCGCGTCGTATTCCGCGTGCTGAGCATCCTCGAATCCCAGCACGTGACGCGCGTATTCCAACACCACGTGCTGAAAGCCCGCGCAAGTTCCTAATAGCGGCAGCATCTGTTCGCGGGCAAAGCGAATTGTGGCCAGTGCCCCCGCCAGGCTCTTGTACGGGCTTCCGGGCGCGACGAACACGCCATGCGCATCGGCGAGCAATTGCAGGCCACGGCCCCGGTCGAGTTCGTCGGTGCCGATCCAAGAGGATTCGACCTCTAGCCCTGTCGCGCTAGCGGCATGCGCTATCGCTTCCTCGGTCGCCGAATGCGGACGATAGTCGGGGTCATAGTCGGCGACGATGGCAACCTTCAGTGGCTCTGGCATGCACGGTCTCCGTCATTGAATGCAAGCCACGCAAAATCGCCAGCCAAGACGCTGGCCGGGCGTTTGCCGTGCCGGTGTCTTAGGATCTTAACGCTTTCGAGGGAAATTTCAAACCACCGATGCTTCATGGCGCACAGTCAGCAGCCAACCCGGCCCAGTCGCGATGCTTGCAACGTCACCCGGTGCCGGCCGGGTCTCTTCAAATCGTCGATTTCGGGGCAGTTGAATTGAATGAACAGTTCTTGGGCGGCCGGGGCGACCGGGAAACTCTGTGCCCGAAGCAGCATTGTCTTGTAGAATCATTGTTGATGGAGAGCCCGTTGAGTTGGTTGCAACATGCCCGACTTTTGCAACGGACTCGCCAGCGAACGATCGATAACGACCGCAGCGAGCACACGCTCCTGAAGCGAGAGACCACGACATGAAAGCTTGTTTGTACGTGTTTTTGGTTTTGCTCGGGATTGCTTTCTTCGGTAGATCCGGAGTGGCCGACGAGCTGAAGTCGAAAAACTACCTGCTCGCTCCGATCAAGACCGATCTACAGCGGACTTTGCTGTTTTCAACGCGCGCCGACGCCTATGCCATGTTTGACGTCGGCGAGTCGGTACACGAAGCGAAGTTTGATTCGCGACATTTCGACGTGGACGGGTTTCGCCAGGATTTGGCCCTGCTGGCTCAACAGATCGGTACCGCCAAGCCCAGTTTGCAGATCTACTTTCGTTATTCCGGCGTATCCCTGGACCCACAAGAGACGAAGGCGATGGAAAACGCCGTCACGGCGATGTGCCGTCAGGCAGGATTCGCCCGAGTGGGAACCGGCACGACGGGCGAGGGGGGATCCTGGCAGGACAAGGTGGCAAAGTTCGCAAGCCTTGTGGACAAAGTCGATGCAACCGAGTCGCCCGTCGAGGATGAATTCGTGCGCGTATATCCGGTTCGCACGAAGCTGTCCCGCTTCCTCCTGGGTGACGCCGACGAGGATTGCTTTGTCGAACTGCGACAGCCGATCGACGGCCGCTTCAGCGAGTTTTCTGATACGGCACGCCAGGTGATCGGCCAACGCGTGGCGCAACTCAAGCTGCCGCAGAAGCGTAAGCTTACATTTCACTGCATGACAACAAATGCTGGCCGAGAATCGGCACAACGATACTTTGGTCAACTCGATGGCAAGCCGCCGCTGGCCGATGCATTCATCAAGGAACTCGGTTTTCAAGCCAGCACTTATTCCATGATGCCAATGAGCGTGAGTCCCGAAGACCTACTCGGCAAGCCAGCCCCGGATTTCACGCTCGATGCGCTTGGCGGCGGCGAAATCCACTTGTACGAGATGATTCACGGGCGAGTCGCCGTGATCGCCTTCTGGGGAGTCGCTTGTGGTGCATGCCGCGTCGAGGCGCCTCATCTCACCGCACTGTACAATCAATATGCGGGCAAGGGTTTGGCCGTCATTGCAGTGAACGGCTACGATGAGAGCAAGGAAGACGTGGAGCAATACGTCCGCGACAAAGGGCTCGCGCACCCGATTGCATTGATGGGAAGGAAAGTCGCCGAAGAAAAATACACGGTTGCGTCATATCCCGTCACCTATCTGCTCGACAGTACCGGCGCGATCGTCGACTATCATCTTGGCTTCGAGCCGGGCGATGAAAAGGTTTTGGCGGCAAAGGTTGCCCGGCTATTGGCCGAACGCGAAAAGGCCGACGATCGAAAGTGACTGCTGCGCGCTTCTCAATCATCGAACCACACGTTTTTGACACGGCATTCGGCTGGAGCGAAGATCGGTTGTTGGCTGTGTCAACCCTGGCGAAGGAGCTGCATGAAGTCCGATCCGTTTAGCAAGCAGAATCTGCAGGGAAAAATGCAGCAACACGAGGGCGTCGAACCGAACGCTGGCGATCACTCCAAGCCAGCCGACGTTCCCGTATTCAGTTGCATCGTCTACCTGTCCCGCGATGCTGGTGGCGGCGTGCTGGCTCGCGTCGCTAATCTGCCGGGACTTGGTTGCACCGCGGCCAGCGAGCGTGAAGCGCTGGGGAAAATCGTTTCGGCCTTCAAACAACGTGTCGGCGAACTGATGCACGGCGAGGCTCAAATCCCCTGGATCGAGCCGCCCACTCCAGCCGAACCTTGGGAGCAGAAGCGGTTCATTCCGGTCCATTTGTAATCGCGCCGTCGCTTCGCGGTTCGCAAATCGGGGCCACGTCGTTTTCGCTAGTTGCCGACAAAACCTGGTGTCATTGAAGCGGAAAACGTCGTCGGCCAATCGCCGTTACCGGCCCGCGGGCCTATAACTCGTCGCCGACGGAAGTTGCTTTTGCCCGGCTTGCGTTCGATCAACTCGCCGAACTCGGGACGGATCGATCAAACGAAGGGGCCTGTTGAAAAAGGGCCGTTTTGCCTTCAGCTTGCCGCGCGGATCGTGGCGTTTATTGATCCCTAGCAAAGTAGGGAAAATTGTGTTCTATGCGACGTCGAATGAACTGAAACTTATTTTATCCATCTTAACATCGCGGCCCCATCATCTGGAGACCGGCGAGGAACTCGGTATGGTACGGTGGACCAGCCCACGATGTGCCTGGTCGCATCCCGGGTCGGCCACGGCTATTCGCAGGATTTCTCGGGCTGAACCTGCCGCTGGGCCAATCTGTCAAAACGCTCAGACTGCACGTCGTTGGACGGTCAGCTCGGTATGTCTGGCAAAGGTACACTAACGTCGGCCGGCCGAGGGTTGACAGGCCGCTATGGTATTGTTCCGATCCATCGAGGAGTTTGAAACGGCGTTTGGCACGACGGCTGTAGCCGAGTTTCCGTCTCGGGTTCGAAACTTGCCGGAATTTACATGCGTGGTCGCCCGTGGCTGCGGGAGTGGCGGGCGCGGTTTGTTCAGCCAACGGAGAACGAGACATGAAACGTCGAGAATTTTTAGCGACGACCGGGGCGACGATCCTTTCCGGCAGTTTGATCGGGTCCGGCGGCGCGGTCCGCGGGGCCGACAAATCCAGCAACCAGTGCCGCACCTATGCCTCGCCGCAAGAGGCCATCGCCGCGCCGCGCGAGCGAGAGCTGTTCGTCACGGCGTTGCGCGTCGGCATCAGCGACACATTGCCCGACTATCTGGCTACCGTCGACGTCGACCCTGCGTCGCCGACTTATTCCCAGGTGGTGCACCGCGTGATGATGCCTGGCATCGGTGACGAATTGCACCACTTCGGCTGGAACGCGTGCAGCAGTTGTCACGGCGATCCGACGATGTCGCGCCGCTATTTGATAGTGCCGGGCATGCGCTCCGGCAATATTCACGTGATCGACACCCAAGAACCGCGAGCGGCGAAGTTGCACAAGGTCATCGAATCTCGTGACGTCGTGGCCAAAACGAATCTCAGCGCGCCGCACACGGTTCACTGCCTGCCCAGCGGCCAGGTGATGATCTCGATGCTGGGCGATGGCCGGCGGAACACGCCGGGCGGCTTCTTGCTCTTGGACCAAAACTTCGACATCGTCGGCCGCTGGGATCCCACCGACTCCGGCCTGCAATTCAACTACGATTTCTGGTTTCAGCCGCGGCACGGCGTAATGGTCAGCAGCGAGTGGGCAGCGCCAAACACGTTTGACGGCGGTTTCGACCTGAAGGACGTCGAGGCGGGCAAGTACGGACACTCGCTATTGTTCTGGGATTGGACTGAAAAAAAACTGCAAAAGAAAGTCGACCTCGGCCCGCAGGGAATGATTCCGCTGGAAGTTCGCTTTCTCCACGATCCCGACAGCACGCATGGCTTTGTCGGCGCGGCCTTGTCCAGCACCATGTGGCATTGGCACCGGCACGATGGCCAATGGCGCGTCGAGCGGGTGATCGACGTGCCGTCGGTCGAAGCGGCCGGCTGGCCCTTCCCGGTGCCGGGCCTGATCACGGATCTGCTGGTCTCGATGGACGACCGCTTCTTGTACTTTTCCAATTGGCTGCACGGCGACCTGCGACAGTACGACATTCGCGACCCAGCGCGGCCGAAGTTGACCGCTCAGGTATGGCTGGGCGGCGTGCTGAAGAAGTCGGGCAAGTTTCGCGGGCGCGATTTCGTCGGCGGACCTCAAATGCTGCAGCTCAGCCTCGACGGCCGCCGGCTGTACGTCACCAATTCGCTGTACAGCAGTTGGGACAACGGGTTCTATCCAGACATCGCCAAAGCCGGCTCGAGCATGTTTCAGATCGACTGCGACACCGAGCGCGGCGGGATGAAACTCAACCCGGAGTTTTTCGTCGACTTCGGCGCCGAGCCCAACGGCCCGGCGCGGGCTCACGAGATGCGTTTTCCGGGGGGCGATTGCACGTCCGACATCTGGATCTAGCCCCGAGACGATCCAGCCCAAAGACATTTTTCGACAATCAGCGTGAGTGCGGCATCGCTGGTGAGCTTGTATTTCTTCAGGATTGCACCGAGAGAGTATTTCTTACCCTCAGGAATTGAGAGTCACTTTGACACGCGTGCCTTGACCCACCTGGCTTTCGATTTCGATTTGTCCGCCGTGCGACTCGACGATGGCCCGGCTGATTGCCAACCCCAATCCCGTGCCGCGTCCCTGTCGAGCCGCATCGACCCGATAGAATCGTTTGAAAAGGTGCGGCACATGATCCGCGGGGATTCCCGCGCCCGTGTCCGAGACGATGATTTCCACGTGACCGTCGTGCCGATTCACTTGCAGGGTTACCGCGCCATTGTGCGGCGTGTACTTGACCGCGTTGTCCAGGAGGTTGAAGATCAGCCGACGCAGGGCATCCTCATCGCCCCGGACCCGGCACGCGGTCAGCTCCGTCGAACGGAGTTCGACGTTTCTTTCCTGCGCCAAAGCGCGCACGTGCTCGGCCACTTCGGCTGCGACCCGGTCGAGTTGCACGTCGGTGCTGGCGGGCTTGCGCATGCCGGCGTCCTCGCGGCAGAGAAACAGTAGCTGGTCGGCCAGATGCGTGAGGCGCTCACACTCTTCGAGCAAGCTCTCCAACGACTTGCGGTACTCCTCGGAGGTGCGGGGCAAGCGGAGCGTTACTTCGGCCTCGTTTCGCATGATCGTGATTGGCGTACGCAGTTCATGCGCCGCGTCGGCGGTGAACTGCTGAATATCGGCGAACGATTTCTCCAGCCGCGCGATCATCGCATTGAGCGTGCTGGCCAGGCGGCCGAGCTCGTCGTGTTGATTGACGATCTCGATCCGTCGATTCAGTCGCTGCGCTGAAATCTCCCGCGCCAAGCGCGTCATGCGATCGATCGGCGCCAGCGCCCGGCGGGCCAGCAGGTACCCACCGCAAACGGCTGACGCCAGCGCGAGCGGACCGGCCAACAACAGACTGGCCAACAGCTCGCTCAATTCGTATTCCTGCGCACTCTGCGAGCCCGCCACGCGCGCCAGCAGGGTCCCGCCTGGAGCCGGAACTTGCCGGCTGGCGATTCTCCACCGCGTGCCGTCTTGCGACGGATACGTCTGATACCACGTCACATCCGATTCCGCGGCAGGCCGCGGTTCGGGAAACGGCGATTCGCCGAGTCGTCGGGTAAACAATGGCTCGGACTCGCCAGCGTACCGAATGTCAAAAAACAAGTGCTCATAGTGACCGAACCGTCGGTGCAATCGGGCACTCATCGCGGCGGGCGTGCTCGACTCTTCAAATTCCTCGTCGACGGCTTGCAATTCGGCGTTCAACTCTTGATCCAATTGATCGAGCAAGTGGCGACCCATCTGCCAAAAGACGCCCGCGCTAAACAGGACCAGGATGACGGCCAAGACGGCACTGTACCAAAGCGTGAGTCGCCAGCGGATCGGCAAATGGATCATGCTTCATCCCTCAGCGCATAGCCGACGCCGCGGATGGTGTGGATCAACTGAACGCGGTCTGCCCGCTCGATTTTTTTGCGCAGCGTCTTGATGTAGACGTCCGCCACGTTCGTCAAGCTTCCCGAGGGCTCCTTCCAGACGTCGCGCGCAATCATGTCACGCGTCACCGTGGAGTTCTTGTGCCGCAGCAAGTATTCGAGAAGTTCAAACTCCCGGCGCGTCAGCTCGATCTCTTCTCCCTGACGGACGACTCGTCGGCTCAGCAGGTTTACCTCCAGGTTGTCAGCCCGCAAGACGGTCTCCCGTGCCGCCGAGTCGCGTCGCAATAGCGCGCGCACGCGAGCCAGCAATTCGGCAAATGCAAAGGGCTTGACCAGATAGTCGTCGGCGCCCGAGTCCAAGCCCGTGATTCGATCTTCGACGCGATCGCGCGCGGTGAGCATGAGAACCGGTGGCGCAAATCCTTGCTGTCGCAGATCAGTAAGCACTTGAAATCCGTCGCGCTTGGGGAGCATCACGTCGAGGATGAGCAGATCCACGGCGGCGGTCGTGGCCTGGTAGAATCCGTCTTCACCCGTGGCGGCCGTAATCACGTCGTAGCCCTCCTCTTGCAGACCCCGCTGGAGGCTGGCCAGCAGCTTTTTCTGGTCTTCGACGATCAACAGGCGAGCCATCGCATTGCGTCCATCGGGTATCAAGGTCCTGACTGGGGGCGCAATCAATCATACCAACACGGCTGCCGTCAAAATCGGCCCGCCGAAGTGAACGCTCGATGAAAAATCCTTCATACGCCGGCACGAGCTTGTCGGATCGTCTCTAATTGTCTTGAGAGGTTTACTGGAAGGGTCTGCTGGAGAAGGATCGATGAATGGCCAAGCAGTTTTTTCCGCGGTGGCTTTTGCCGTGATCGGATTGTCGGCTCGTGGTGCTGCCTGCGAACTGAACGCCGACAAAGTCGGCCAGGCGGTCGGGGTCAAGGCGACGACCACGGCCGATGGGGTCGTGCGCGTCGGTTGGCCGAGGACGGACATTCAAGTTGTCGTTGACGGAATGCCGCTGCGGCCCTTTGCCGGCCTGGGCTCGTGGGCCGCTTTTCAAAAGACCGAGCAGGGAGCCATGCTCATGGGCGATACGGTCGTATTTCAGGATGAGGTGAATCCTGCGATCGACGCGGCGCTGGCCAATGGAATTGAAATCACGGGGCTGCACAATCATTTTTTCTTCGATGAACCGAAAATCTATTTCATGCATATCGGCGGCCAGGGGTGTCCCGACAAGCTGGCCCGGGGCGTTGGTGCCGTTTGGAACGCCATCAAGAAAGTTCGTTCAGCCCATCCAGAACCGGCTCGCCGCTTCAGCGACAAGGTGCCGCAGCCGGGCCCGTTGGATGCCGGGAAGTTGGCCTCAATCATCGGCAGCAAGAGCGCGACGGAGGATGGCGTCGTGAAAATCACGATCGGTCGCACGGCTGCGATGCATGGCGACAAGTTTGGCGGCAGCATGGGTCTGACGACCTGGGCCGCTTTTAGCGGCAGCGATTCGCTGGCCGTGATCGATGGCGATTTTGCGATGACCGCGTCCGAGATTCAGCCGGTGTTAAAGGCACTGCGCAGCGGCGGTATCGATATCGTCGCGTTGCACAACCACATGGTGGCCGAACAGCCGGCCCATTTCTTCGTCCATTTCTGGGGTAAAGGCCAAGCGTCGCAACTCGCCACGGCCTTCAAGCACGCACTCGACGATCAGGCCAAAGCGGCCGACAGCAAACCGGCGGCAGGCACTGCGGATGCCGATCGAGAAATCCGCGAATTGGAGCACGAATTTGAAGCGGCCGTACTGCATGCAGACGTAGCGTTCTTCGAGCGCGTGCTGGCTCTCGAGTTTACTCACACGAGCCAGAATGGAAAACATCGCAACCGCGCCGAGTGGCTGGCCAACCACAAGCCGGGCGAGTCTCCGTACGACTCGCTCAACACCGATGGGCTCAGCGTGCGGGTTTTTGGTCCAACGGCAATTGTCACGGGCAAGATTGCGCCCAAGGGCCGGAGTTCGTCCGGGGCGCCGATCGAAGGCGAGTACCGGTTCATGCGTACCTGGGTCCATCACGATGGGAAGTGGCAGGTCGCGGCTTTCCAGAGCACGCGGATTGCCCCATCACAAACAGGAAAGTCGCCATGACCAACAGGCACCACGTTAGGAGTGAGCCCAGCCTGGCAGGGCTGGTCAGTCGGCGGGTGTTTCTCGCCGGCGCCGCCTGCGCGACCGCCGGCTTGCACGCCCGCAGCGCGTGGGCGATTGACCCCTTTCCACGCGCGCGTCCAAGCCATCTCAAACTCAGCCTGGCCGCGTTTTCGTACAAGCCGTATCTGACCGGCGAAAAGTCGCCGAAGATGGACCTATTCCAGTTCGTCACTCTGGCCGCCGACCTGGCGATCGATGCCGTCGAGCTGACCTCATATTATTTCCCGGACGACGTCGACGCGGATTACCTTCATCGTCTGAAGCAGCACGCGTTCGTTTTAGGCCTCGACGTGTCGGGTACGTCGGTCATGAACGACTTCTGCCTGCCACCCGGCCCAGAAACGGACCGTGAAGTCGCACACGTCAAGGCATGGATCGACAACGCCGCGGAGCTCGACGCTCCCTTCGTGCGGATCCTGAGCGGCAATTGGATTCAGGGGACTCCGGACGAAGAGCTTGAAAAACGCGTGATCGATCGCATCGGCCAATTATTGCCGTATGCCGAAAAGCGCGGTGTGATGCTGGCGCTTGAGAACCATGGCGGCGGCGTGACCACGACACCCGACAACCTGCTGCGAATCGTCAAGGCAATCAAGGGTCCCGCGTTCGGCGTGAACCTGGACACCGGGAATTTTCATGGGGCCGATCCGTACGCTGAAGTGGCCGAGTGCGTGCCTTATTCGGTCAACGTTCAGGTTAAAACGGAAATCCGCCGCAAAGGTCGGTCAAAAGAAGACGCCGACCTGGGTCGCATCGTTGAGGTTCTTCGCCAGGGCCGGTATTCCGGTTACGTCGTGCTCGAATACAACGCGACTGAAGACCCGATGACGGCCGTACCGCGATACGTGAAACAGTTGCGGACTTTACTCGCTTAGGATCCCTTGAAGTCTCACGGAGAACATATCATGCATAGCCTGGGGATTGTCGCAGTTTTCCTGTTGACCGCATCGGCCGTACTTGCGGCGGACGGCTCGAAACGCACCTGGAATTTTGACGGCGAAACGACGGGCCAAATCGCCAAGGGCTTCACGAATGAAGTGGGCTCGTGGAGCGTCGTGGCAGTCGGCCAAGGCAAGGCGCTTGCTCAAACGGCCAAGAACGCGAATCCCGTCTTTAACATTACGTTGATCGGCGACAGCAGCGCCAAGGACGTGGACATCTCCGTCGAAATGAAAGCGATCGCCGGCGAGACCGACCAGGGCGGCGGAATTGTGTGGCGCGCCAAAGACGCCAAGAACTACTATCTGGCCCGTTACAACCCGCTGGAGGACAATTACCGCCTGTACAAGGTTGTCGGCGGCAAGCGAACGCTCCTGCAAAACGCCGACATCACGCATTCCACTGGCGCCCATACTCTGCGCGTAACGATGAGCGGCGACCACATGGAGTGCAGCTATGACGGCAAAAAGTACTTGGAGCAGAAGGACGCGACG